>JAISIN010000060.1 GCA_031262085.1 Prevotellaceae bacterium | reverse complement strand
GATATACAGATGTGCTACCTCATTAAGCTTCACATCCCGGTGAAAAACATGGCTGATATCATGGGGATCTCTCCCAATTCTGTTTCAAAAAAGAAGCAACGGTTGAAAGAGATCATTTATAGTACCTTGAGCGATCAACGCAACAAGACTCAGTCGCTCGATATATGGGTTTGGGAGTTTTAACACAGATCGTGTCCATCATCAGCCAAATGCTATTTTAATAATACCCTGATTATCAATGATTATTTAGGATTCATTTGTCCATATCGTGTCCATCTTCTTTTTGTAGGTATTGCCTAATTTTGTAGCGTTCAAGAAGAACAAAACATTTTATTAATTCTTTAAATCAAAAAAGCATGAAAGAAAAAGGTATTTTATTATCGAAGATTGTAGGTTTGTTATGTACTACAACCTTATTGTTTGCCTGCAGTACAGATGATGACTTGGTCTTTATTGATGAAATGGATCAAAAGCAAGAAGTTTCAAGTCAAGTTAATGAAAAGGACGACGTGTTTGTCCATGTAGACAAGGCTACAGAAATAGCCGATCTGTTTTTCAAAGAGCTGACGGGAACGTCTGTTTCAACAAGAAGTGGCGGTCATTCCGTCCAGACAGTGAGTGATAGCGTAAAGCCTCTGATGTATGTCGTCAATTATGCAAATGGAGGGTTTGTTATCATCGGGTCAACCCAAAACTATTATCCCGTTTTAGCCTATTCAGACAAAGGATCTTTTGAATTAGGTTCGAACACGGGTGGTGTATCCGGATGGTTAGAGGAAACCAAAGGAATCATTCAAGTAAGTGACGCATTTAGTGACAGCATCAAAGCTTCCATGCAAGGACTTTGGAGTAGTTATGAAAACGGAGAGGATGTTTTATCCCGAAGTATACCTAAGACACGCTCCGAAAATCTAAGCCCCGGAGAGGCAGCATGTATAGAGAAGTGTAGTGAGCTTATGCAGCAATATGGAGGTGACTGGACTTTTTTGCCTTTGGCTTATGCGCCTCAATATCTGGCGACTCAGGGCTTTCAGGGTACAGAGGCAAATCTGCAGTTTGCGAACTTGTTTAGTGATGCAAATTATATCTGTTCTCCTGAAGCTTCCGTCTTCGCTTATAGATATCCTCATACCACTCAACAAGTTGGTCCCCTATTAAACACAGAATGGCATCAAGATACACCCTTTAATAATTTGTGTGGAGGTAATCCTGCCGGTTGTGGTCCCATTGCCGTAGCACAGGTGCTGCAGTATTATCAGTATCTTCCAAATTTCACTCTAAACGGTACTTATTCATTCGACTGGAGTACTATTCCTGTAGAGCCGGATCCACTCTCTGATCAAGATGCCTTAGTTAGATTTATCGGTGGACTTATCGGCACAAATTATTCACTTGGCTATTCTCATACAGAACCGGATGATATGGAAGCAGGGTTAGAATTACTTTTCTTCGACGATTTATATAACACTGTAAATAGATCCGGTCACAACTCTCAGACGGTGAAAAACGTACTCTTTGGTGGCGAAGAACCTGTCATTATGTTGGGAAATGATAACAATTTTTCTTATTTGATCGATCCTCTTGATTACCTAGGGCCTAGTCACTATTGGGTTTGCGATGGTGCGAGAGAAAGAATAGATCGTCGGGAATATTTCACCTTATGGCAACCTAATGAAGATGGGAATTTTGTTGCCGGTCGGTATTCTATGGATGATCCGGGTTCGTTATCAGAGGAAATATCTTTGTTTTTCCACATGAATTGGGGCTGGGGTGGCGCTAATAACGGCTGGTATATTCACAATAACATTAATATACCAGGTGTTGCTAATTTCCAGCATTCAAGACAAAATTTCTACATGTCTCTACCACCACCGTTCGCCAATAGTAATCAAGATTAGATTGCTCTACAACGTTTTATATGAGTAATGATTTACCGAACTATCTTCATCTCCCCTCTTTTCAGAAGGAGGGGAGTTAAATGGCATTGTTTTACATCATTCAATTTATACCTTATGAGAAATATAAGAAACTTAGTCCTATTATTCTTGCTATTGACAACAGCATCATCCTGTGAATGTATCTTCGGTGGTCATCGCCATCCAACTTACTACCGTTACAATCTCTCCTTGAGCTTTCAGGACGCTTCAGGGAATGATTTGGTAAAGGGAATCGAGTCGAACGAAGCTTTAAGTGAAACTGTACTGGATATCATTGTTTTTGAACCATGTGAGAATTGGGATAATCGCATTTACAATGCGCCTGCCCGACCTGGTGTTATGCCTGACATCAATCGTCCTTATTTTATAGTGAAGAGATATGACGGCGTTCGTTCTTATTTGGAGAACAATTTTTCCTTGCCTATGAGTGGTTGTCCTGCAGAAAAGATACTCACTTACAAGCTAACGTGTCCATATGTATTTGGAGATGAAGAGGTACATGAGTTTGTTACCCATTGGAAATTCATTCAAAGGAAAGAGGAGCAGGATAACTTTGCAGAATGTTACCTCATAGAGTTTGAAGGCAGAGAGATAATCCCCATAAAAGGGTACGACGGAAGCAGTATGGCAACCGTCACGCTTGGTCAATGAAATTTTAACAAACTGCACAATCGAACAATCATGAAATCAACTACCCTCTTTTGGATTTGTGTGCTCTTCGTTTCGTCACTCCGTGCACAGTCGGCATTTGTCAGCGGCTTGATACGCAGTGCGGAAAATGAAGAACCCCTTATCGGTGTCAATGTCTACTCGCCAACCGTCCGACGGGGCGTGGTGTCAGACAACAAAGGCTTCTATCGACTGTCGTTGCCGGTCGGCACGCCGGTCAACGTTCGGTTTAGCTATGTGGGCACCGTATCGCAACACGTGTCATTCACGCTGGCGAAAGATACGGTAATTGACATTCGGCTGCAATCCACCAACAATCTTCCCACGCTGACGGTATATGCGCCCCATCGGAACTTTGGCGTGGACGACTCGCAGATGAGTGCCGTAGAGCTTCCCATCGCGCAGGTCAAAAGCATGCCTGCGCTGTTTGGCGAAACCGACGTGATGAAAGCCCTGCAACGCTTGCCCGGCGTGCAAGCGGTGAACGACGGACATGCCGGTCTGTTTGTGCGGGGCGGAAATTACGACCAGAACCTGATCATTCTGGATGGCTCTACTCTCTACAACTCCGAGCATCTAAACGGATTCGTGTCGGCACTCAATGCCGACATGATCGATAACATCCTTTTCTACAAAGGGGCGTTTCCCGCCCGTTACGGAGCACGTCTGTCGAGCGTATTAGATATCGGAATGAAAGAGGGTGACTATGAACAATACCATGGCTCGGCAGACGTCGGCATGTTGGCATCGCGTATACAGATAGAAGGACCGATCCGGAAGGGGAAGACCTCGTTCAACGTGGGTGCCCGCGCCTCCTATTTCAATGCCATCGTCATGCCACTCTTAAAGAAAGTGTATGACAAACCGGAAACCTTACAGCCTTATGCCCGAATGAACTATTGGGACGTCACTGCCAAGGTGGTGCATCGCTTCTCGGACAAAGACAAGTTGTCGGCGATGTTTTATAAAGGGCATGATGTAAACGATACGGCGCCTACCGACAGCGAGCAACAGTATATAGAGAAGCCAGAGGGGGAAGATAAGGATGTTTTCTCCCACCACAATCAAAGGAGTAACTATACCGACAATTCGTGGGGAAATATGGTTGCCAGTCTGTTTTGGACGCATCGTCGCAGCGACCGGCTCTCCCTCAACACCAATCTGAGTTACAGTCAATATCGATACGACCGCAAGATGGGGTCTGAGATTACGGAGCAAAAGGACAATATCACCAAAAACCGATTACAGCGTTTCTATCGGGAGGATTCGTATGCTGCCTATCATTCCGGTATAGACGATGTGTCGCTCACCGCCGATGTGCGCTACCAACCCGCTGCCCGACACGATATTCGCGCAGGCGGAAAGTTGACGCTGCAACGACTCACGCCCGTGGTGAATACCCACAAATGGGAGTATACGAAAACATGGAATGGGATGGGATACCGCGAAGATACGTTGTTGCTCGATGCCGTAACGGGTAAAAAGCAACAGATGCAGACCGCGTCGCTTTATGTCGAAGACGATTGGACGCTGCATCCCCGATGGAAAGCCAAC
>JAISIN010000119.1 GCA_031262085.1 Prevotellaceae bacterium | reverse complement strand
GATACGCTTTCTATCGGAGACTACATCCAGATATACAGGTATATCAATTCGAGGATAGTGCCGGACAAGATGAACTACATCTTCCTTGACGAAGTCCAGAACATTGCCAACTTTGAACGTATGGCGGACAGCCTATTCATCAAAGAGAATGTGGATTTGTACATTACCGGCTCTAATGCCTATCTGCTTTCAGGTGAGTTAGCCACCTTGCTTACAGGACGTTATATCGAGATAAACATCCTGCCTTTCTCCTTCGCAGAGTTTTGCATACGAGTATCAAATTCGCAAAAGTATAACAGATATGGAAGTTTTGCGGATTTAGCAACATTATCTATTGAATATAAGGCATTTGCTCGCAATATATTCCCCGACTACATGAATGGAAAATGTAGCCAACAAAAACAAAAAGTAATGAACCATGGACGATTTTGAAGAATACATCCGGCAAGGCGAGGCTTCTCAAAAAGAGAAAGGTTATGCGTGGCAGACTGCCATCGGCTTACAGGCTGTAGATGGTCTGAAGCCATCCGAGTACCTGATAGAAACCGCCCGCAAGCATATCGAAGGCGATATTACGATTGATGAAGCTAAGCAATTGGTCGATAGTTATTATCAGTCGAAAGCTGTGCGTGCCGATAGGAACGACCGCACGGAGGAAGCCGACAAGGTATCGGCACGGATAACCGAGATATTGGCGGAGAAGACTTTTAGCTTCTCACCGGTGGAATACATCAATATCCACAAGCGGCTGTTTCAAGGTATCTTCAATCATGCCGGACGCATCAGGGATTACAACATCAGCAAGAAGGAGTGGGTGTTGAATGGCGAGACCGTACTTTATGCCAGCGCAGACAATATCCGTGCGACTTTGGATTATGACTTTGCCCAAGAGAAAGCTTTCAATTATCAAGGTTTACCGCTGTCGGATGCCGTCAAGCACATTGCCAACTTCGTTTCCGGCTTGTGGCAAATCCATGCATTCGGCGAGGGCAATACGCGAACAACGGCAGTCTTCACCATCAAGTACCTGCGCACCTTTGGTTTCCATGTCAATAACGATGCTTTTGCCAAACATTCATGGTATTTCCGCAATGCCTTGGTGCGGGCAAATTATAATGACCTCCAGCATAGCATCGTAGCCACCACCGAATACCTCGAACGCTTCTTCCGCAATCTGTTGTTGGGAGAAAACGATGAGCTGAAGAATCGCTCGCTATTGGCAAGTAAGTCTTCTACTGAAGCTGTTCAAAGTGCAACGGAAGCAATCAAAGAGGATTCAAAGTGCAATATTCGCACTTTGAGCTGCACTTTGGAAGAAACAGCCGTGCTACAATACTTGAAAGAGAATCCCCACGCCACCCAAAAAGAGATAGCTGCCCACATTGGTAAGTCTGAGAGGACGGTCAAGAGCCTGACGGTTGGTTTAAGTGCTAAAGGCATGATTGAACGAAAGAATGGGAGGAGAAATGGATATTGGGAAATCAAATAATCATCTAATATTTTATTAATAAATAGAATGAATTGCTTTATGAAAAATGACAATAAAACATTCGATAAACTTTCAAGGTGGCTAATAGGGATTGCGATAACATTAGCCATATTTGCATTCGTTTCGCCGTTAATTTTTACAAGGAATGGAATCGTAGACTTTTCAAACACGGGAGAGATTGGCGATACTATTGGTGGAATAATGAACCCTTTTATCGGTTTTGCAAGTATTATAGTGATGTTTCTTGCTTTTTATATGCAATTCAAAGCAAATAAAATGATGCAATCTCAATTCGAAAGGAATCAATTTGATAATCAATTTTTTGAGATGCTAAAAACCCACAAAGAAAATTCCAATATGATTTTTCTAAATTATAATGAAGGTAGTGAAGAAGGATGTGGATTTGGTGGAGGGTCTGATGCTTATAGCCAATGGGTAGAACAACGTAAGAAAGGCTTTGAGTATCTTGTTAATAGAACCAATAACAGGTACGACGAATGGAAAAGACAGAATAATAGTAGAGATAACAGTGCAAATTTTATTGCAGCTTATTCTTCTCTTTGGGAGGATAGTTTCGGACACTATTTTAGACACCTATTCCTAATGGTTAAGTTTGTTGTATCAAAACCAGAGAGTTCCCTTACTTACGAGGAAAAAAGAAATTATTTACGAATCTTACGAGCGTCATTATCTACTTATGAACAGATATTCCTATATTATAATTGGTTATCGGGTTATGGTAAAAAGTGGGAAGATGAAAACAATAAATTCTTTACGGATTACAGGATGATATACAATGTCAATTCTAAAATCCATCCTGATTTTGCAATAAAAGATACAGAACCCTTTAAGCATTTGTTAGCTGATGAAAATTATCGTAAGGAAAACGATAGAGACGATGATACTCTATTTGAACTAATAGAATAGATAATGGTTTAAAGATATAAAAACTAAGCTACATTTTACCAACTCTTAAGGATTCCTCAATAGTTCAACAGAGAGCAGTTGTCAAGGATTACTTGACAACTGCTCTCAATGGAGAGATGCCAACCAGAAGGAATAGAGGCAAGACCGCTTGCCCCTCCAAATCAAATCATTATCTTTGCCCGCAGATGAGGTCTTTGAACGATTGCAGAGTGCCGCGAGACAACGAAGTTTATTCGTGCCCACATCGTTACCTCTTTTGTCTGTTCCTTCTATAAGCCGCTGAAAATCAAAACCATTCCTCTGGATGTTTGAAAGCAAATCAAAAAGCAATATAGATGGAAAACAATACCAACAATGAGTCTTCTCTATCTGAAGACATTCGTGCATTTGCACAGTAAATAAAGTCTTTGCACAATATGGCGGTGGTAGAATATACTCCGCTTGTGAGAGATATTTGTAGCAGGACGAATATCTTCTGCATGAAGATGAGCATAAATTTGAAGAAGAATAGTAATGATAATGCAGAGCTATAATTTATCCCTCATTGAGCGCAAGCCCTACATGCAGCAACTGCGCGAATGGAAAGACCGGCATATCATCAAGGTCGTGACCGGTATGCGCCGTAGCGGAAAGTCCACGTGTACAGCGGGATACGAAAATTGAATGTGGTAGATTGGTTATTGGGTATTGAGTAAATGTAGCCAACAAAAATAAAAAGTAATGAACCATGGACGATTTTGAAGAATACATCCGGCAAGGCGAAGCTTCTCAAAAAGAGAAGGGCTATGCGTGGCAGACTGCTATCCTCTTTTTCAAGACGGTACAAAACAAAATGCACTGGGCGATTACCGGGCATACGGCTGCCGAACTAATCGCCGAACGAGCCGATAGTACCAAGCCCAACATGGGATTGACCTCTTGGCGTGGTACGAAAGTTCGTAAAGAGGATACGACCGTTGCCAAAAACTATCTGACCGAAGATGAACTGCAAGCCTTGAACAACTTGGTCGAGCAATACTTCGTCTTTGCGGAAGGTCAGGCTATGCGTCGCATTCCGATGCACATGAAAGACTGGATAGAGAAGTTGCAGATGTTTTTTTCATATTCGTTCATTTATTTGCAAAAAACTGCGTTAATTTGCATTGACTTAAAGATATAAAGAGGAATGATACTAAAAGAAATCAAATTGCACAACTGGAAGAATTTCCGGGACTGTGAGGTCGCACTCACCGAACGTTGCTTTATCGTTGGCGCCAATGCATCGGGAAAGTCAAACTTCATTGATGCCCTGCGTTTCTTGCGCGACATAGCCAAGCAAGCCGGCGGATTGCAATATGCGGTAGAAGAACGGGGCGGCATCACAAAAATACGTTGCCTCGCTGCCCGTAGCTCAACCAACATATCTATTACGATAGAGCTGGGAGAAGTAGATAGTGAGGTCAAACTATGGCGGTATCATTTAGATTTCTCGCATATCGGCGGCGGCATCCGGAAAAGCGAAGTGATAATTAATGAAGAAAGCGTTTTCTCTTATACTGCCCAGAAGTATCTCCTGCAACGGGTTAAGGGTGCGGCGGAGAAAGATGAGAGTGAAGACGAAGATAGCTTGAAATATACATATCTCGAACAGCCCAATGCCAATCGCAAATTTCGCGAGATACAGCAGTTCCTGCAAGAAATTGAATATCTGAACGTCATACCTCAATTGGTCAGAGAAACCTCTTCGTCGGTAAACACATCCATGAAAGAGGATTACTACGGTCGCAACTTCTTAAATCGATTGACAAAGATGAACGCAACCACCCGCAACGCATATTTCCGGAAAATAAATCAATGCCTTCAAGTGGCAGTTCCTCAACTGAAAGAGTTGCATTTTGTAAAAGACGACATGGGTGTTCCGCATTTGGAAGCAACATACGAGCATTGGCGCGCAAAAGGCAGCAAACAGCAAGAGATGCAATTCTCTGATGGCACCTTGCGATTGATCGGTTTTTTGTTTGCCCTGTTAGACAGCAAAGGGTTGATTCTATTAGAAGAACCCGAAATCAATCTGCATTCGGGCATCGTAGCGCAAATACCCGGCTTTATCTCCCTGATTCAAAGAAGCAGAAAACAGAAAACCGGCTCTTCACAGGTGCTTCTTACGACGCATAGCTATGAGCTGTTATCAGACAATGGCATCTCCCCCGATGAAGTTCTTCTGTTGAACAATACGCATGAGGGAACCACGATACGCAAAATAAGTAAGATGAAAGAGGTCAAAGCAGTGGTAGATGCAGGCTTTAGCATTGCCGAAGCGGTTATACCGCTAACCAAACCTAAAAAGATAGAGACAATGGGACAGCTTAAATTGGATTTTTAAATGGAAGTGTTTATTGTAGGTGAAGATCCTGTAACGAAGGCTATTGTTGAGAGAGTGATTCGTTACTGTTCCGATGCGATAAGTATAATCAATGAACTGCCTGCGCGAGGAGGGCAAATTAAGCGGTTGATACCGGAATTTAACAAACTGTCCGCCGCTTATCCCGTAGTCTTATTGACCGATTTAGACCAATATCAGTGTGCTCCCCTCATGTTACGCGAGTTTATACCCCATAAGAATAAGAACTTCATTTTCAATATCGCTGTTGATGAAGCAGAAGCGTGGTTAATGGCGGACAGAGAAGGTTTTGCCGACTATTTCAAAATCGCTCTGGAAGATATGCCTATTGCTCTCCTTGGCACAGTCGTCCAAGCCGGTGGAAGTTGACAACTTTTTCGTCCCTGTACGTTTTCCCCGGATGTCAATGCCATGATGGGATTCAGCGAAACCGAAGTGCGTGAGATGTTCCAATATTATCAGGAAGCAGGCACACTGAGAGGGGACATAGATGCCATGATTGAAGAAAAAGGTGATGGAGATAGAGAATTACCGCAGCTTGCTTTATTATTTTTATGATAATTTCTCCCTTTTCTATGTAGCAAAGAAATAAAAACCCTATATTTGCCCGTTCCAAAAATAACTTGAAAAGATAATCTCTAACAAAAGAAACCAGTAGATAAAGAAATGGGCAAAGTTCTTATTATCGGCGCAGGCGGCGTAGGCACCGTAGTTGCGCATAAGGTGGCTCAAAATCCCGAAGTGTTTACAAACATCATGATAGCCAGTCGCACCCAAACAAAGTGCGACGCCATTGTCAAAGCTATCGGCAATCCCTGTATACAGACAGCGCAAGTAGATGCAGATAACGTCGAAGAGCTTACCCAACTCTTCGACAACTTCCGTCCCGACATGGTCATTAACGTAGCGCTGCCTTATCAAGATCTCACCATCATGGAGGCATGCTTGAAAAGCGGAGTCAACTATCTCGATACAGCCAATTATGAACCGAAAGATGTGGCACACTTTGAATATAGCTGGCAGTGGGCATATAAGAAACGTTTTGAAGATGCCGGTCTCACCGCCATCTTGGGATGCGGATTCGATCCGGGTGTAAGCGGCGTCTATACGGCGTATGCAGCCAAGCATTATTTCGATGAGATTCAATATTTAGACATCGTAGACTGCAACGCCGGCAATCATCACAAGGCATTCGCGACCAATTTCAATCCCGAAATAAACATTCGCGAAATCACGCAGAACGGAAGATATTACGAAGACGGCAAGTGGATAACGACTAAACCGCTCGAAATTCACAAAGATCTGACCTATCCCAACATCGGAGCACGCGATTCCTATCTGCTCTATCATGAAGAGTTGGAATCATTGGTGAAAAACTTCCCATCCATCCGGCGGGCACGCTTCTGGATGACCTTCGGACAGGAATACCTGACGCACCTGCGTGTGATACAAGACATTGGCATGGCACGCATCGACGAAGTGGAATATAACGGCATGAAAATAGTACCTCTGCAATTCCTGAAAGCCGTACTCCCCAATCCGCAGGAATTGGGCGAGAACTACGACGGCGAAACCTCCATTGGTTGTCGCATACGGGGTATGAAAGGCGGAAAGGAACGCACCTATTATATCTATAACAATTGCAGCCATCAAGATGCCTACCGCGAGACCGGCATGCAAGCCGTAAGCTATACCACCGGTGTGCCTGCCATGATAGGAGCCATGATGTTCTTGCAAGGAAAATGGGAGCGTCCGGGTGTGTGGAACGTCGAAGACTTTGACCCAGACCCCTTCATGGAACAACTCAATAAACAGGGATTGCCTTGGCATGAGGTGTTCGAAGGAGACCTGGAACTGTGATCGGGCACTACTGTCTCCGAATGTGATAACAAAATTATAAACTGAAAAATAAGAAAGTATGGCGAAGAAAGACGAACTCAATTTCGATGCAACAGCTACCCCCCATTCCAGTGAGAAATTAAAAGCCTTGCAGGCTGCGATGGACAAGATAGAAAAGAACTTTGGTAAAGGATCTATCATGAAAATGGGTAACGACAGTGTCGAAGACATAGAAGTGATACCAACCGGCTCTATCGGACTGAATGCAGCGCTGGGCGTAGGAGGTTACCCACGCGGACGTATCATAGAGATATATGGACCCGAATCATCCGGTAAGACTACGCTTGCCATTCACGCTATTGCCGAGGCACAAAAGAACGGAGGCATTGCCGCATTTATTGATGCCGAACATGCGTTCGACCGTTTCTATGCCGCCAAGCTGGGAGTGGACATTGACAACCTGCTGATTTCACAACCCGACAACGGCGAAGAGGCACTGGAGATTGCCGAACAACTGATTCGCTCCTCTGCCATCGACATCATTGTGGTCGATTCGGTAGCAGCATTAACCCCCAAAGCCGAAATCGAAGGCGACATGGGCGACAATAAAGTAGGCTTGCAGGCACGGCTGATGTCGCAGGCATTGCGTAAACTCACGGCAGCCGTCAGCAAAACACGGACAACCTGCATCTTTATCAATCAGCTGCGCGAGAAGATCGGTGTGATGTTTGGAAATCCCGAAACAACAACCGGTGGGAATGCTTTGAAATTCTACGCCTCGGTACGATTGGACATTCGGCGCGGACAAGCGTTGAAAGACGGAGAGGAGGTGATCGGTAATCAAACCCGCGTGAAAGTCGTCAAAAACAAAGTCGCTCCGCCTTTCCGTAAAGCAGAGTTTGACATCATGTTCGGCGAAGGCATTTCCCGTTCGGGCGAGATCATTGACTTGGGCGCCGACTTGGGCGTGATAAAGAAAAGCGGTTCGTGGTATAGTTATAACGATGCCAAACTGGCGCAAGGACGAGATGCCTCCAAACAAGTGATTGCCGACAATCCGGAGTTGGCAGACGAATTGGAGAAACTGATATTCGAGGCGATCAAAAAATGACAAAGATAAAAGGAGGAGTTAAAGCCAATGGCTTTAGCTCCTCTTAACTTCTTATCTATATATACGTCTCCAGCAATTTCACCTCCTCTTCCCCGGGGATGATAGTCACCTCTTGCGTGGTAGCAGGAAACAATATCGTTTCGCCTGCGCGGAGTGATACGAGATGACCGCTGTCGTCTTTAAGTTGGCAAGCTCCTTCCACGCAGATAAAAATCACAAACGAATCGAGTTCCGAGTAATCGCAACAGATCTCTTCGGTCATGTCGTACAGAGAAGTGGTGAAATAGGGACACTCCACCAGCGCTACCGGCTCATTGGGAATGCGCTCGTAATGGGTGCGGAAGTCGTCCTGAACATCCTCAAAGTTAATTGCTTCGACGGCTAAGCCCGTATGCAGTTCGCGCGACTTTCCATCCGTGTCGCGCCGGTTATAGTCGAAGATGCGGTAAGTGATGTCAGACGTCTGCTGTATTTCGGCAACAAAAGATCCCGCTCCGATGCCATGTACACGTCCGGCAGGTACATAGAAAACATCGCCCGCAGCAATGGTACATGTCTGCAACACATCGGCAAAGGTGCCGTTATGCACCCGCTCCTTATACTCCTTGGGTGTGATGTGTTCGGCAAAACCCGAGATCAATCGGGAACCTTTATCGGCAGCTATCACATACCACATTTCGTTCTTGCCAAATGAATTATGACGCTTGCGTGCCAGCTCGTCGTCGGGGTGAACCTGAATAGACAAATCCAGCCGTGCATCAATAAACTTTATCAATAGCGGAAACTTGGTGCCGAATCGTCCGTAGTTGGTCTCCCCTACAAGGTCGCCCTTATATTTGCCAATCATCTCCGTGAGGGTTAATCCCTTATCGGTACCGTTTGCCACAACAGATTCGCTGTTCTCCACAGCCGATATTTCCCAGCTTTCACCCACATGGTCGGGCGTTTCATCCAATCGCTTAAATACTGCAATCTTACTACCTCCCCAAAGCGTTTGCTTCAGGAGCGGTTTGAATTTTAAAGGATACATTCGTAACTACTGTTTGAATTTCAAAGTGATATAGTTGTTTGTTACATTTTCGGAGCAAACATACGAAAAATATTCATTTGTGTAGTACGGGATAAACGCTAAACTTTCTAAAAACCTTTCAAACATTTAGGTTTAAACCTTTGGGAGTACAAAAGAAATTCTTTTTATTTGCAAGAAATTTATAAATTGACATTTTATGATAAACCCACGCTCTCCAGAAAGTAACTTGTCGGGCTTGAAACGAGAAGACTTTCAAAAAGTTATTGATGGAAAGGAGACAGACTTGTTCATTCTGAAGAACCACGCCGGAATGGAAGTCGCTCTCACCAATTACGGATGTGCAATCCTCTCTATTATGGTACCCGACAGAACGGGTAAGTATGCAAATGTAGTATTAGGGCACGACAGTATCGACCATGTGGTGAACAGTCCGGAACCTTTTCTGAATACCATTATCGGGCGTTACGCCAATCGAATCGCTCGTGGATATTGCCCCATAGGAGGCGGATATTATCAGCTGAGGAAAAACGACGGAGAAAATACCTTGCATGGCGGACCGACCGGGTTCCACAAGCGTGTGTGGGACGCCTATCGCATCAACGATTCGGCTATCAAGTTTACCTATTTGTCGCGTAATTTGGAAGAGAACTATCCGGGGAATCTCAACGTCGAGGTAGAATACTCCATCCCTTACGACAAAAACGAGCTTCGTATCACTTACAACGCTACAACCGACGAACCTACGCTTGTTAATCTTACCAATCATGCTTTCTTCAATCTGGCAGGTCCTGCTACTCCCACTTCGTCTATTCTGAATCACGAAGTGACTATCAATGCCGACTTCTATCTGCCCATGACGCCTACCTCTATTCCTACCGGAGAGATACGGCAAGTGGAGGGTACGCCGATGGATTTCCGTACACCGCACCCCATAGGCGAACGTATCAACGACGACTTCGAACAGTTGAAGCGGGGCGCAGGCTACGACCATTGCTATGTGCTGAAGAAAATAGAACCGCGCGACTATAGCTTGGCAGCTACTTGCTACGAACCCGAAAGCGGTCGCGTACTGAAGGTTTATACCAACCAGCCCGGTTTGCAACTCTATACCGGTAACTGGCTAAGTGGTTTTACCGGTGCGCATGGCGCTACCTTCCCGGCACGCAGTGCGCTTTGCTTTGAAGCCCAGCTGTTCCCCGACACGCCCAATCGCTCTTATTTCCCGTCGGCGTTATTGAACGGAAGAGAAAGCTATTATCAGGCTACTGCCTATTGCTTTGATGTTCGTCGCTAAAAACAGAGAACAGGCAACCAACTTCTATAATTTATAATCATTAACAACTTTACAACCATGTCACAACAAAAACAAAATGGAAACATCGTAGCTATTATTACGATGGTGTTCCTGTTTGCGATGATCTCATTCGTTACCAACTTGGCTGTCCCTTTGGGCGACTTGTGGAAAGAACGTCCGGCTCTGGTCGAAGCAGGTAACTTCTGGGGTAAGATGGGGAATATGATGAATTTCCTGGCTTACCTCTTTATGGGGATCCCTGCCGGGAACATGCTGGCTAAGCTGGGCTATAAGAAAACAGCACTTGCTGCCATTGCCGTGGGATTCTTTGGAATATTCATACAGTTCCTGTCGGGAACAGTGGGCGAAACCAATGTACTCTTCAACATCCCCGTTGCATTCTTCATTTACCTGCTGGGAGCATTCGTATCGGGCTTCTCGGTATGTATGCTGAACACCGTGGTCAACCCCATGCTGAACCTGTTGGGCGGCGGCGGTAACAGAGGCAACCAGTACATACAGATTGGCGGCACGTTCAACTCGCTGGT
>JAISIN010000034.1 GCA_031262085.1 Prevotellaceae bacterium | reverse complement strand
AAACAACAAGTCCGGGCGAAGGCGTATGCCGGCGTACCTGACAAAGATGAAGTGCCCCATCCAGGGGCACTCCATCTTGCCAAACAACAAGCCCAAGCTCGACGAATCCGGTATACCCGACCGGGCAAGTGTAAACGAAAGCAGCACAACTTTTTCACTTGTGTCTATGGCTTTAGTACGACTTTCGAACTTGTGTCTATTACTTCAGTACGACTTTCAAATAGGTGTCTACTGAATCAGTTTATGAACAAAAAAAGTGTCTAGCAAAATCAGGAAAAGACAATTTGAACTCGCTCTTGCGACTTCTTGAAGTTGCTTCGACAACTTCTTGAAGTTATTTCGGTAACTTCTTGAAGTTATTCCGGTGACATCTCGAAGTTATTTCGGTAACATCTTGAAGTTATTCCGGTGACTTCTCGAAGTTATTTCGGTGACTTCTTGAAGTTGTTTCGGTAACTTCTTGAAGTTATTCCGATGACTTCTTGAAGTTGCCTCGACAACTTCTTGATCTTGCGAGAAGAAGTTCAAGATGTCATTGGAAAGAGCGCGGCAAAGGTAAGTAAAAGAAAATAGCTATCAAGATTTTTCGGATTCTTTAATAGAAGCTGGGGGAAGGTATTGCGATCATCGGGGGTACCTCCTGCAAAAATCCACAGCAAACGAACCGTTTTGAAGTCTCTTTATTCGCATTACCTGCGCTTCCTGTCATGCCTTCTTAGTGGCGCCAAATTGACTGAAAAGGATCCGATTACCGGCTGTTAGTTGAAAATCTGAATATTCCCTCGAAAAAAGTTGCTTCTTAATGATGTGGAATAAAAATTAGTTGTACATTTGCAGCATCTTTGGTAGAGAAGCAATTTGCAGCCAAAGATGACATATTGATAACGAAAGCGTTTAAAATATTATCCTCTATTTGAAATCTCGACAGTTTCAGCGCATAAGGATAATAGACAAGAACGCTCACGTCAATGCTATATACCTACCTCACAAGGTGGATCATATAACAGAGGCGTGGGCTATTGTTTATTACTTATGTGTGGGCAGTCGAGAGCCTCAAATAGGGTAGTATTCAATAGTTCCACGCCTTTTTTGTGTCCGTATGTCTCACGATACGACGACGGGAAAGCCGCCACCATTATATACCCATTGTTAACCGACAAGGTCACAGATCGCACACTGTCTTTTGGGCGAAGAGCAACGATAGCTCTATAAAAAACGGGCGAGATATACCATACGAAAAGCCAGATGAGTAGAATGGAAAGAATAAATAAATGTCCGTATAAAATGTACGGATATTGGACTATGTTTGATATGATTATGAATATACCAAAAAAACGTAAGAAGTTCAGACGTTTAAAAAAACATTGCTATATATGCCATAAGCCACTTCTACATGGAGAAGATTGGTTATGTCCAGAATGCAAATTGTTAAATGACGAAAGGCAAACGCAAGAGTATCCCAGCGACCTCTTGAAGGATCGCATCGCTATTGTAACAGGTGGAAGAATAAAAATTGGTTATGAAACATGCCTCAAGTTGCTTAGATGTGGTTGCATTGTTATTCTTACAACACGGTTCCCGATAGATGCAGCGTATAGATATGCTCATGAAAATGACTTTGAAGAGTGGAAAAATCGCTTAAAGATCTACAAAATAGACTTTCGCAACATCGTGCAAGTTGAGGATTTTGCAGCATTCTTAAATGGTCATCTTGACTATATTGATATTTTAATAAATAATGCGGCACAAACGGTCAGACGCCCTAAAGAATATTACGAACATTTGCAGGAGTTAGAATTTCAAGAGTTGAAAGAACTGCCAATAGCCATAAAAGAATTGATATATGAAAGAAGTCTATCATGGGATTTTTTCAGATTTCAGGGCAAAATTGACGAATTACAAACCATGTGCTGTGACAATTCCAAATCTATGGATTATACGGCTCATGTAAATTTTCCAATTAATAAGATGGATACTAACGGAGATACATTAGATTTGCGATTATTCAACAGCTGGGTATCAAAGGTCGAAGATGTTGATCTTGTCGAATTATTGGAAGTACAATTTGTAAATGTTACGGCGCCTTATATTCTATGCGCTCGTTTGAAATCAGCCATGAAACGAAGTCCTCATTCACGAAAATTTATAATTAATGTATCAGCTATGGAGGGGAAATTTAACAGAAAAAACAAAAACTGTTACCATCCCCATACTAATATGGCAAAAGCAGCGCTCAATATGTTGACGCGAACAGCAGCTCAAGATTACAAAAAAGATGATATTTACATGAATAGTGTAGATACGGGTTGGATTACTGATGAGAATCCGTATCACATTCAGTTGCAAAATAGATCGTTAGGTATTACTCCTCCATTATGTTCAAAAGATGGCGCAGCACGTGTTTGTGACCCGATTTTGCATTCATTGCTGACAAACAACAGACCTTCGTGTGGTAGATTTTTTAAGGACTACAATTTAACGAGTTGGTAATATGGAAAATGAAAATGAAGCAGTAAATAGAAATAACAATGACTACAAGGATGTCTCTCCTATAAAAACTGACAATAACGGATCCTCAAGTAAAAACTCCAAAGAAATCACATTAAAAAATTTTTTGGAATATGTATCAACTAATGTATCTGTTATCAGTGATATAAGTATTCTCGAAAACGATAAAGAAGAGGCATTAAACGCTATTCTCAAAGCATGTAAAGCCAAGAGAATTGTGGGTGCCGCTGTTGGTGGATTATTGGTTAACCACGACACAGATGAAGTTTTATTATACTTGAGACCTAAAGATCCCGAAAAATATAAATGGTCTATGCCGGGGGGAAGTATTGAATTTAAAGATAATGCTACACAAGCATTGATAAATGAATATGAGTATATTACGGGAATAATTCTGAAATCAGAAAACTTATTGCCTTTGAGGATAACAAATCATATACTTAAAGAAAGTTTCCCTTGTATATATCATTATCTTTCCCCTGCTTTTATAGTAAAAAATCCTAGTGATTTTTTGAAAGGAATAAGAAAAAAAATTACGGATACAAAGGCTTTAAATGATGATGAAATTAATGAATTAGCGAGGAATTTAATACAGGATACAGATGATAGTCAAAAAGAGAAAATTATTGAAGCACTAACAGAAGACATTAAATCAGGAGATTATTTTATAAAAGATTGGGAGATGGCTTTAAAGGAAAAACTTAAGACTCAAAATTTTAAAAAATATATTGTTAAATGGTTTAAAATTAGCGATGTAATAGATACAGATAAAATTTCTGAGCCTACTAAAAGAGCATTAAGAAGTTATCAAAAACGTACAGACACAATAAATGATATAGCAGATAAAACCAAATGTATGCTAACGAAAGCCGCAGAGGAAACACATAACAATATAAAGGGTGTCCAGTTTTTAGAAAGGATTATACAAACAGATGATTAAAACATTATTTGGTTCATTGCAAGAAATAGGAATATCAACAAAATGGATTAAGGTACTTTGTTGGATATTGCTTAGTGTTCTGTCTTTATCGATAGGTCTTTTTATTTATGATTTTGCAGGAAAATCTAAATTTGCAACAGATATTACATTATGGGGATATTTTGGGGATTTCTGGTGGAATTTAGTAACGGCATTAGCAACAGTATTAAATTTAATTGCATTTATTACTATTACAATTATGGTCGCCAAAATGAGTAAAAAACAATCAGATAGTGTTTTGAAGACAGAAACGCTTATAGCAATAACACAAATAAAAATGGATTGCGTAATGGAACTGCAAAGAAACCTATTCAAGATTATTGTAATAGGAACAGACGACAATATAAATAACAGAAAACAACATTTAGCCTCAATACAAGCATTGTTACTGTCGTTTAAAAATGCGTATTTGAACGTACTTTTTTCTGATACGGGACAAAACGAAATTCAAGAACTAATTACAATTACAATAACAATGAAAGATAAAGATGGTGATATTAGAGGTGACATAAATACTTTCATCAGAAGAAGAGATATTTTATTGAATGTATTATTAAACGATATTAAAAATAATGGGCTACATAATGGGCAATAAACTAATTATAGACATCGGTACAAATAGTATTAAGTACTTCCGTTTTTTACCTCAAAATAGAAAATGGGAATTGATAAATAAAGGAAAAATAGAAAATCGGCTTGGAGATGGTATTGCTGAACAAGGTTTAATTTCCCGTTATGCCATAGATAGTTGCATAAATACTATCAAGCAGATATTGCTTTCCGTGGGGTATGATAATTGTGCTTGTAAAGCGTTTGGAACAGAAGTATTCCGGGCTGCTAAAAATGCTAATGAAGTAATTGAAACCATTAAACGAGAAACAAATATTGAAATTCAAATACTAACTCAGAAGCAAGAGCTGGAAATTTATTGGAAAGGACTAATCCGAGATTTTGATTATGATGGTATTATTGCGGCTATTGATATAGGAGGCGGCTCTGTGCAGTTTATGTATGGCAACAAAAAAGGATTGCAAGGCTGCCATTATTTGAAAACCGGAGCATTGTTTGTACGAAATCAATTTATCAAATCGGAGCCACCAACTGTAGAAGAATATCTTCTAATTGAACGATATATCAAACAACAGATAGAATCCATTACAGTACAATTCCCACCAGAAACGCCCTATATACATGGTTCGACTTCTGTAATTGACTTTTATACCGAAGCTAAATTGAATTTAGTACCAAATAACTGTTCCATAACACATCCATATAAAATTGATTTGGGTGATACACGAGAGTTTTATCATAAACTACGGACATTGCCAAGAGGAGAACGCGTAAAATATTTTCCGTCAGAACCAGGTTTTACTGATGGGGCATCTATCGGAATGGCAAATGTCTTGCTAATAGCAGAGAAAACAGGGTTATCATACGAAATTCCAAGTAATAACAGTATAATTCAAGGTTTCTTATGAAAACAGTAAGCATTTTTTGCTCTTCTTATAATAATATTGATAAGCAATATTTTAGTGATGCAGAAGAGATAGCCAAACTCTTGGTAGAATATGATTGCAAGATTATTATAGGAGGTGGAGCGAATGGACTTATGGGTAAAATTGCCGATGTTGCTACTGCTCTGCATGGTAACATAGAAGGAATTCGTCACGAAGAACTTATGCAAAATTCGGATGAACCCTTTCATCACAAGATTAAAATCAGAGAAGAGGTAAAAGGCATTGAGCAACGCAAAAGAATAATGTATGATGAAGCAGATATTATACTTGTCTTACCTGGTGGAGCTGGAACTCTTGAGGAATTATTCTATTCTATTACTTGCAATCGTCTGCTAAACAAAGAAAAACCAATCATTATATTCAATAAGAGTGGTTTGTTTGATCCGTTGTCTATTTTAACAAAGCAGCTTGTTGAACAAGGATTTCAGACAAAGGATTATTGCTTTACCTTTGTTAGAATAGAAGATTTGGTCAGATTCCTATAAGGTCATTCGTAATACCGCATCCACGATCAAATATCCCGTTTGGGCACTCTCAAAAGTGTAGTTGCAAGCGGTAAAATGTAGTTGTAAGAAGAGGGATTTGAACCGGATAATGTGACTTAATAGATTGATTATCACAATATTTTAAATTCATAAAAGTGTAGTTGCAAAAGGTCAAACGTAGTTATAAACTACGCAAATCCGCGCTCATCCGTCCCATCCGTGTCATCCGCGTGCCATTTCCCCTGACCCTACCCAATTCTTAAAAAAGACAGATAACATGCAAGTTACCGGCAAATAGACTACCTATTGCCGCAGCACGTTTCGTGATGAATATGTGATAGGCACATTCCTCGCTCGTGACGGTGTGGTTGCCTATTGGTCGGCACTAAACCTACATGGACTGACGGAGCAGTTTCCCAACTCCATCTTCATACAGACAAGCTCGAAGCGGAAGGCTGCCCATATCTTGGGTACAACTTATCAATTTGTCAAGGTAGATAAGGGGATGCAAACAGGTGCAAATTCCGGCGCAAACCCGTTCACCCATTCCGGCACTACCCGTTCACTCTTTTGCTATCGGGCATAGAAAGTATTGCTTATTAAATCTTTTGCCTTTACATTTGCAGCGAAAAGAGATATGGAGAAGAAAAGCAAAACGAAAGAAGAGCAACCCATGGTGACAAAAGAGCCTATGGTTGAATACGGCGTTAACAACGAAGTGCAAGAATGTGACATTCCCAATGAGTTGTTTAAGAAAGTCGTACGCAGAGCAATGGATGATGTCGCCAACGGTCGGGTCTATACCACCCAAGAAGTAATTTTTGCTTTGATTATCTTTTCATATTTTGTATAACCGACAAATTTATTCTACTTTTGCTCCCATAATCATTAAACGATTAAAAATCAATATGGAACCCAGCAAGTATATTCGTTTCAACGCCTATATCCTCCACATGAAACTGAGAAAAAAAAAGTAATTGCTTATCATAATCTATGTCCATCCAACAAGAATTAGAACAATATGCCGACCCCGTCAAGCGCGAGTTTCTGCCGCGCTTTTTTAAAACCGGCAAGGGCGGCTACGGCGAGGGCGACCAATTCCTGGGTGTCGTAGTGCCCTATACGCGCCTCGTTGCCAAACGTCACAAGACCGAACCATTCGAAGTGGTCGCCGCCCTGCTGCAAAGCCCTTGGCACGAGTGCAGGCTCTGCGCCCTGCTGATGCTGGTCGAGCGGTTTAAGAAAAGCAGTGAGGACGAACGCCGACAGATTGTCGACCTTTACCTGTCGCAGACTGCCCGCATCAACAACTGGGATTTGGTCGACCTATCAGCCCCCGGCATCATCGGGGAGTACCTGACCGACAAACCCCGTGACCTGTTGTACCGATTGTCGGCAAGCGACCTGCTTTGGGAACAACGCATCGCAGTAGTCTCTACCTATACCCTGATCAAACGGGGAGAACTGTTCGATACCATCGCACTTGCCGAGCGGCTCTTGCACCACAAACACGACTTGATGCACAAAGCCGTGGGATGGATGCTGCGCGAAGTGGGAAAGCGCGACAAAGGGTTGCTGGAGCAGTTCCTTGAGAAATACAACAAGCGTATGCCCCGCACCATGCTACGCTACGCCATCGAGAAGTTCCCCGACGAGGAGCGGAAGAGGTGGATGGCGCGCTAACTCCTGTTCTGCGGACAATATCCGAAGCACCTGCCGCACGCTACACATGACGACGCCTCTATCTCGTACTTCCGGCGACCGCGCTTCGTAGAGAGATGTAGTTGCATCCATCCGATCACCAACCCGATCAGCGCCCCTGCGATGGTGGCATAACGGCGAAAATCTGCCTGAATAGCGACGTTGCGGGCAGCAGCAGCTTCGGGTGTGCCGCCGGCGCCGTAGTAAGCCTCCAGCTCGACGGGCAATGTAGTTTCTTCGGGGTCGGGATGCTGCACGGTCAGGTCGAACAAACGTACCTCTTTGTTGGCACGACTCAGGTCGCTGCTCGCCGAGCGCATCAGCAGGGCGCCTGCCAGCATCAATACCGGCAACAGCAGTGCATAACCCAAGATGCGACGTACCCCTTGCGCCCGTGTCTCTTTCACTTTGTTGGCATAAGGCGGGCGGATGGCATCCACCGGACAAGCGCGATGGCACAGCTCGCAGTTGATGCACTCTTTCTTCGTAATCTTCACCCGTCGCCACGACACCGACGCAAATAGCCCCAGCAATACCCCGTAGGGGCAGAGGAACCGACAAAACGGACGACCGATAAAGACAGACATCACCAGCAACGCTACCCCGAAGACGATCATCCCCATGTCGCCTCCCAGCCTGAAGATGGGTACGAACGGGTCGAAACGGCATATCAGAAAGTCACTGCGCGTCACCGCATAGAGCAGCGCAAAGAGCAGATAGAGCCACGGAATCATTCCCAGCACCGTAGTCAGTGCGGCAGGCAGACGGACATGCTTGACATTGACCAACTCCTGTAGGGCGCCAAACGGGCATACACCGCCGCAAAACACCCTGCCGAACAGGAAGGCAAACAGCAACGGCAGCAGGAAAAACAGCAGTACCGACACCGGCAGCACATAGTTGCTGTCGGTCAGCGCCAACGCCACATTCTGTATGCTGCCCACGCTGCATACGCATCCGCCGCGGAAGAAGCCGAAATAGCCCACCGACACGAGCGAAACCCAAAGGATGGGGCGACGTGTCTGCCGCTTGATGACAGCCCATGCCACGATGCTCATCAGCACAACCAGCACAACAAGGTCTGCCGCCGTCCACCACGCCTCATGGGGCACGGCATAGGTGATGTCGGGGTATTGGTATCCCGATTCAAAGTCGGGCTTGGGAAAGCGGTTGGGTATCATAAATGGTTCGTGTTATTCCTTCAATAGATAAGCCTGTTTTAAAGGTCGGCGACTGATGGCATCTGCCGGACACGCTGCCGCAATCCGGCACTCGTTGCAATCCTTGCACAAGTCACGCTTGATTTGGAGATAGAGCGATCCGTTGCCGAACGAGCCGCACCCCTTGACGCACTTGGCGCATCCGTTGCACAGCGATTCGTCGATGGTATATTCAAAGTAGGGGTCTTCCACATACTTGCGGGCAATGGCGCCGGTAGGACACATCAGGTTCTCGGCAGCTGTGTTCAACTCTTTCGCGTTGCTGCGGTAATAACCGCCGCACAAGTCGCAGTAGCCGCATACCCGATTGGCATGGATACACTTCACTGCCGATACGGGCAATACACAGTGCGTCTCGCAGCGTCCGCACTGGATGCACTTCTGCGGGTCGACCTGCCAGTAGGTGTCGCCCGACGGTCCGCCTGCCCGGCTTCCCAGCACTCCGCCCATGCCGAGTAGCGTGCCGCCTGCCAGTGTGGCTCCCAAGACGTGCAGAAACTTGCGACGCGCCATGGGGCTGCCTTTGTGTTCAGGCTTGCTCTGTCGGCTTCGGGTATCTGATTCGTTGTTGTCCATACAGCAATCTGTTCTTTAACGGGTATAATCTGTTCTTTAAATGGTTATGCCGGCACGAAGCGGACATTCGTTGCGACTGCACGTGCCGCAAGCTGTCGCGGCAGCCGTTTGCGGGTCGTAGTGGAAGGTCGAGATGCGGGTTCCGCCTGCCACATACAAGTAGGCGCCGTTGGTCTTCACGCGATAAGCGGCGTGTCCGCCTCCCATCATCCGTGTGTCGAGCAGCAGGGCGCGATACGCGCCCTGTCCGTCGTAGCAGCAGATGCGCGGAATACCTTTCTCGGAGGTGAGCAGGTCGCCTTCGGGGGTCACTGCCATATACACCGGGTTGCAACAACCGCAGAAGTGTCCGGCATCGTTGCCCGACTGTCCGAACGAGGCGATGAACGTTCCGTCGGCGGTGTAGTGCTCTACCCGATGGCGTCCGGGGTTGGAGCAGTAGAACGAGCCGTCGGCGGCACAGGCAATGCCAAACGAATAGCTGGGCACAATAAACCCGTCGGGGCTGTCGATGAAGCGGACGAACCGACCGTCGGGGGTGTACTGACAGATGTTCTTGTTGGAAGCATCGGTCACGTAGACTGCCTTAGGCGATACAGCGATGGAGCAGTAGTCCGATCGCTCGCTGCATGCCTCCCAGCGAAGCTGTTGCTCGCCGTTGCTTCCGTACACCGCTATCGAGGTGGGAAAGAGCACGTATATCCGCTCGTCGTTCACCGTAAGCAGGTCGCGCACAGGCGATGCGTCGAGTGGCACGACCCGTGTCTGTTTGCCGGCGCGATTGTAAAAGCAGAGTGCACTGTCGGAGGCAACGACCGATAATCCGCCTATCCGGTCGAAGGCGTCGATGGGTGCATCGGTCTGAACGGCTGCCACCAGCTTGTAGGGTGAGTTGACCGGTGTGCCCGACGCAGACCGAACCATCGTGGCGGTACGTGCAGCGTCTCCGTTGGCAGGGGCAACTAATGTGCGGTGAAACAGGTATCCCAATCCGCTCGCTGCTCCGATGCCCGCCACTACCGTGCCGCATGTCTGCAGGAACTGTCGGCGGGAAATGTTTTTATTGTTATTTGCATCCATAATATATCTGCATATCTGCGTCGTTCAATCAATCGTTGTTCGATAATTGTCAGCTTCTAACCGATTAAGATACATACCAGCTTGTGTGCATCGCGTAGCAGCAGTCTGCCGTCGGCGTAAGCCATCGGTCCCCATGCATCCACGCCGTCGGCAATGATGCGTTGGCGTTTGAGCAATTTCATCTCTCCACCGTTTTCGAGGGCATAGACATATAGTTCGCCGTCGTCCTTGAAGACAAAGAGGCGGTTGTCGATGATCAGATAGGGTCCCAGTCCGAAGCGTTCGTCGGCAGCCGATGTCCAGACCGGTGTCCGCAGGTTGTCGGGGGCATAGCATACCAGCTTGCCGCGGTTGGCGCCACCATCCTTGGGCAGTACGCTGATCACTCGGTCGTGGTAGAACAGCGGTGTTTGCTGTTCGCATGCCACCCCCTCGTTCGGCTTGAAGCGGTCGGTCACGGAGGCTGTCCATCGTCCTGCCGTGTGGTTGACCTGCAACAAGGCTCCGCCGTTGCCGTAGCCTGCTACCATTAAGATGCGGTTGGCACCGATCTGCACCGGCGAGGGAGCTACAACCGAGGGCTGCCAAGCGCCGGCGCTCCACAGCAGAGCGCCACGATCGGCGGCTTCGGCAGAGACACCGCATGCGCCGCCTACACCTATATATACATACATCCGCTTGCCGCCAATGGTCATGGGCATGACGCTGGAGTGCGACATTTTGTAGTGCACCGAGTTGGGCGTACGCCAATGCTCTTCGCCCGTAAGGCAGTCGATGCCTGCCATCAACACTTCTTCGCCGGCAGGGGCAAGGACGAGGGTGCCGCCATCGACGTGCGGGCACTGTCCGGTGTACCAGAAGGGCACCTCGGTATGGTATGTCTGTTGCATGTCAAGCGTCCAGCGCAGGTCGCCGGTAATGGGGTCGCAGCACATCACATGTCCTTCGGGACCGATGGTGATGACATATCCTTCGCCCACTGCCGGAATGGTGCGCGAGAAGCCGTGGTTGCGCTTGATGGGTACGCGATACCAGCGTCGCCATAGCTCTTTGCCTGTCTCGAGCGAGAAGCAACGCAACGCGTCGGAGTTGAGCGATTCGTCATAATCAAGGAAGTAGACCCGTCCGTTCAGAATAGCAGGTGCAGCGTGTCCTTCGCCGGTAGCTACGCTCCACTGCTCGGCATAGGGGGCATCGTCGGTGCGGATGGGTTGGGGGGAGCCGATAATGTTGTCGAATTGCTTGCCGCGAAAACCGTTCCAGATACCGGTCAGCGGTGAGGCTGAAGGTGGCAGCTCGGCATATTTCATGAAAAATTCGCCGATGCGCACGTCGTCGGCTTTGCGTGCCGTACCTTCGGGACGATTGTCGGCGCCGGGCAGTTGGACGGTCAGTGCTCGTCGAGGCACATATAGATGCCACACTGCAATCAGCGCTGCATAGCACAATGCCACGGCAACGGTGATCAGGGTGACTGTTGGCTTAAAGTTCTTCATGAGTCTGTACACAATATCGACAAATGTAGTGCCTTTCTCTCCATCCCGTTTGATGGTGAATCGCTAAAAAGAAAGATTAGCGGAAAAAGGCGAAAGCACCGAACGGTATTTCTTCAGTGCCTCAAGTGCAAACGCTACGTTATACAGCTCTTCCGAGTACCACAGTCGGGAGAAGTACAGCCCGATAGGCTCGGGGTTGAACAGCTTGCCGGTGCGATACATCAGGCAGAGGTAGGCGCAAGCCCGCTCCATGGCGTCCGACAGTTCGGTATGTGGCAGTGATACGTGCGTGCCCATTTTCAGGCTTGCTGCTAGTGCGCAGAGGGCGCGTGCGGTCAGCGTCACCTTCGAGGGTACTCCGACTGCTCCTCCCCATCCGCCGTCGGGGTTTTGTGCCGTCAGCAGGTAGGCTATACCATGTGCCGACATGGCACGGGCAATCGCATCGTGGTCGTCGGCAAGATAGGTCACCACGGTGGCTGTACCGTAGACAGGCGAACGTTCGTCGGCAGCATTCTGATCGCCAAACCAGAGCGGTGTCCACGATCCGTTTGCCGATTGGGCGCGTTGCGTCCATCGCAACAGGCGGCGGGAGCTGCGGCGTATCTGCTGTTGCAGTGTTTCGGGTAGCAGCGGTATCCAGAGCCTGAACGCCAGCAGGGCATGTGCCGAGATGTCGGCGCTGCTGCGGTCGAAGGGCAGCTTACCCCATCCTTTGCAGAAGGTGGGCATGCCACCGTCGGCATTTTGCAAGCCCAGCAGCCAGCGGATACCGTGCTCGATTTCGGGGCAGGGCGCACCGTGTGTCAACAGATGCAGCGCTACCAATGAGCCGGCGGTGTCATCGGCATCGGGTACGCTACCCGGTCGGTTGGTCCATCCCCATCCACCCGGAGCGGCGCCGGTAAACGGGTGTTTGCGGGTAAATGCATTCTGTTTGATGGTCTGTATCAGTAGTTCGCGATCAGGCAATTCCTCTTCGTCGGCGAGAGCACGCGCGCAGAGCGAGGTCACCCAGCACGACAGATTGGTGTCGATAGGCCATGAGTTGTCCAAACGCCTCGTATCGACCAAAAAGTCGGCGCAGCGTGCTGTTACCATCAGCTCGCCATATCCTGCCGCGCTGAGGCACATCGCAACAAAGGCGGTGAGCGGAGCTGCTTCCAGAAACCCTCCGTTCTTGGGTTGCAGCTCTTCGAGTACGCGCAGTGCAGGTTTGATGAACTGTCGGCGCAGGGGCGAGAGTATTCCTTTTTTGCCTTTGTGGTAGCGCAGGATGCCTACGGCGATAAGTGCCGGGATGGCGTAGCTCACCACCGGCAGTCGCAGGAAGCGAAACAGCCCTTGCGGCAGTACCGATGCCTCGAAGGGGAGTTGCGGTATTTTGTCCCACGAGTGGATGATACCTGCCAGCGCACACATCACTAAGATGGGGACGGAGAAGGTAAGGTCTGTGCCATAATATGCCAATACGCCTTTGATAATATGCTGGTCGGTAGTACCGCCGAAGTGTGCCGCAAGGTAACGTTCCGTTGCGCTTGGCGCGCGTCCAATGGCGTATAGCGAAGCATAGCTCAGTAAGGTCGCTGTCAGGTTGGAGGGACTTTCGGGGGTATCGCCCCACGAGCCGTCGGTTTTCATGTCGGCAATCAACCAGGTAGCGGCGCGCTCGACGTAATATTCATATCGCTTGCTGTCTTTGATGTGGAGGGCAAATAAGGATACTGAGGTGGAGATGGCGCTCGATGAGAGTTGCCCCTCCCACATACCGGTTTTGTAAGAACGGCGGTGTCGCAGATGTTCGCTCAAGGAGGCGATGATCTCGTCGACTTCTCTGTTGGCTTGGATTCCTTCGTTCTCGGGTGTTATCATACTTGGTGTTATCATGGTTGCATTAATAATCCGTAAAAGGTGTATTCTACATCGCTATCGTCATCGAACAGGGTAGCAGCGAAGCCACCCGAATCGAGCCAGTGAGCAGAGAGAAAGTCGGCTGTGGAGTAACGCGGCGGTATGCTGTAGCATTGCAACACGAAGAGGGCGGTCGACGTAGAGAGCATATCGGGTACGGGAGCGTGGGGAGTGGAGTGAAAACCGCCATTGTCGTCTTGCCGGTCGCGCAAACGATAGATGGCATCGCACGGAGCATAACCGGTGAGTTGTCCGCGTATCATCAGAGAAGCGCACAGGTGGGTCAGTGCATGTTCATCATCGTTCATCGGGCTGTCGGTGTATGGTTGCCAATCGTTTACAACAAAATGTCCGGTATCTTCCAGCAACGAAAGATAGACGAAGCGGGTATAGGGTGAATGGAGGTCTTTGTTGGGCACCATCTTAAACGACTGTAACGGGCGGACGGAAGTCACAGTAAAGTTAGGCTCGGTCGCCAATCGGCATCGCATATAAGCGGCGTAGTGCACCAAGTCAAGTTCATCTGCCTCCTGTCGGGCAAGATAGCCGGCAAAGCGCGCCGCATCAAACGGAATGCCCAGCGCCATGCCCAGCATCCGTCCGAAGGCAGTGTAGTAGAGGTCGGGGGTGCCGTTTCTATCGACAAAAGCGCCTTCTTCGGTCTGTTGTGAGCCAACAAAAGCGGTTATCCGGCGCAAAGCTTCGGCAGAAAGCTGCGTCCGGCTCTGCAGCAGGCAGTGGAAGAGACGGGCAGAGATAGTAGGATTCATAAGGGTGCTTAGCAAAACGGGGGCAAAGATAGTGCAACTATGAGAAACAGAATCGGAAAGAAGTTAAAATCACTAAAAGAGATGTTTTTTTTGACTAAAAACTTCTCTATTTTGCAACTAAAGCGTACATTTGTCCGCAATTTTGGCATAGTAATGACTGAAGAAGAGATATTGCGGCTGAACGCCTTCGAGCTACGTTTGCGTCAACTTCTATCACTACACAGGGAGTTGAAACGTAAGTATGTCGAGTTGGAGCAACGGTTGCTTGATAAAGAGAACGAGTGCGAACAGATAAACGCACGATATGTGGCTTTAGAAACCGACTATGTCAATCTGAAAAACGCAAAAACCATCAGCCTTACCGACGGTGATGTAAAAAACACCAAGGAAAAACTGGCTGCATTAGTGCGCGAAGTCGAGAGTTGCATCGATTTATTGACTAATAACGAGATGTATGAATGATACACTAAAGATAAACCTGCAAATAGCCAACATGTCTTATCCACTTACCATTCATCCGGAAGAAGAGGAAGATATTAGAAAGGCAGCCAAGCAGGTCAACGATTGTATAATTAAGTATCAAGAACACTATGTAGATTTGCCGGTAGGGCAGGTCGTACCTATGGTGGCATTCCATTTTGCCCTGAAAAATCTGCAAAACGAAAAACGCAATGATACCGAAGGATATGATCGAAAAATAGTTGAACTGACACAAATGATAGAGGAAGAACTCTCCTAGTAGAGGAAACACTCTTGATTGTACAGAAATGACATTGAATAGTTTCGCGCACTGTATAAAGGTAACTCACGTCTGCTCGAGAGCTGCTTTTACACAGTGCGCTTATATTTATACTTAACAAATAATGTAAAATGATAGAAGTAGTTATAGCATCCATTGTATGTCTTTTCATTGGCGCAACGCTGGCATATTTTGTCTCAAAGCCCAATTTTAAGGCGAAGTACGACCAGTTGGTGAAAGACGCCGAAGCGGAAGCCGAAGTGATTAAGAAAAACAAACTGATCGAAGTAAAGGAGAAGTTCCTTAATAAGAAGGCCGAACTAGAAAAGGAGGTATCGGCACGCAACCAGCGCATTCAGCAGGTCGAAAATAAGTTGAAGCAGCGCGAACTGGTGCTGAACCAGCGACAAGAAGAGTTGATGAGGAAAAAACAGGAAGCCGAAGCCGTAAAGGAAAATCTCGAAGCACAACTGGGAATAGTCGACAAGAAGAAAGACGAACTCGACAAACTCCAGCAGCAGGAGATTGAACGCTTGGAAGCCATTGCCGGATTGTCGGCCGACGAAGCCAAAGAGCGCATGGTCGACTCTCTCAAGGAGGAGGCAAAAACACAAGCGCAGGCATATATCAACGATATTATCGACGATGCCAAGCTGACGGCAAGCAAGGAGGCGAAGCGCATCGTGATACAATCTATTCAGCGCGTAGCCACAGAAACTGCCATAGAAAACTCGGTTACCGTATTCCATATCGATTCGGATGAAGTAAAAGGACGCATCATCGGACGGGAAGGACGAAACATCCGCGCACTCGAAGCGGCAACCGGCGTGGAAATAGTAGTTGATGATACCCCCGAAGCCATCGTTCTGTCGGCATTCGACCCTGTGCGCCGCGAAGTAGCACGGCTGGCGCTGCACCAGTTGGTTACCGACGGACGCATTCACCCCGCGCGGATCGAAGAGGTGGTAGCCAAGGTGCGCAAACAGGTGGAGGAAGAGATTGTCGAAACCGGTAAACGTACCACCATCGACCTCGGTATACACGGACTGCATCCCGATCTGGTGCGTATCATAGGAAAGATGAAGTACCGATCATCGTATGGACAGAACCTGTTGCAACACTCGCGCGAAACGGCCAATCTCTGCGCTGTCATGGCTGCCGAACTGGGATTGAATCCCAAAAAAGCCAAACGAGCCGGATTGTTGCACGATATAGGCAAGGTGCCCGACGAGGAATCGGAGCTGCCTCACGCTCTCTATGGCATGAAGATAGCCGAGAAGTACAAAGAGAAACCCGATATCTGCAACGCCATCGGCGCTCACCACGACGAGGTGGAGATGACCAGCCTGCTGGCACCTATCGTACAAGTGTGCGACGCCATATCGGGAGCACGTCCGGGAGCACGCCGCGAAATCGTAGAGGCATATATCAAACGCCTCAACGACCTCGAACAGCTCGCCATGACCTATCCGGGCGTAACCAAAACGTATGCTATTCAGGCAGGGCGCGAATTGCGTGTCATTGTGGGTGCCGACAAGATTGACGATAAGCAGACCGAAAGCCTGTCGGGCGAAATAGCCAAGAAGATTCAAGACGAGATGACTTATCCCGGACAGGTTAAGATTACCGTCATACGCGAAACACGCTCGGTGAGCTATGCTAAGTAGGCTTCCCTTCCAATTTGAAGTCTGTGCCAATTCCGCCGAAAGCAGTTTCGCTGCACAAATCGGCGGAGCCACCCGTGTAGAGCTGTGTGCCGCTATGCCCGAAGGCGGCACCACCCCCTCTTACGGCGAGATAGCAGTAGCACGCGAACTGTTGAGCGATACCCGTCTGCACGTCATCATCCGTCCGCGTGGCGGAGATTTCCTCTATACTCGATTAGAACAACGCATCATGTTGGCTGATATAGAACAAGCCTGTCGTTTGAAGGTCGACGGGCTTGTTTTGGGTTGTCTGACCGCCCAAGGCAACATCGACCTGCCGCTTCTGACACAACTGATGGAAGCCTCGCAAGGTGTGCCGGTTACCTTTCACCGGGCGTTCGACGTCTGTCGGTCTCCGCAGGAGGCATTGGAGCAACTCATCGCTCTGGGTGTGCAACGGGTGCTCACTTCGGGCGGACAGCCCACAGCTCTGCAGGGTATCCCTTTACTAAAGGAGCTGCATCGGCAAGCCAATGGTCGCATCGCCGTCATGGCAGGTAGCGGCGTGAATGAGCAGAACATAGCTCGTATCGCTGCTGAAACAGGTGTACGGGAGTTTCACTTCTCGGCACGCCTGTCGGTAGAAAGCGACATGCTATATCGCAACGAAGCCGTATCAATGGGCGACAGACAGGCAGAAGAGTATAGCCGACCGATTACCTCCGCTGCACGAGTGAAGCAAACCATAGCGGCTCTATCTTGATCGCATTTTATATAGTTAAAGGTTGCAAATATGAAAGAGGCGTGTGCAGTATATCGACAATGCTACGTTTCTATTAAAAACAATGAAAAGAGAAGGCATCTTATTGCGCTCCTTCTTTATTTATCTAACTTTGCAACCCCAAAAAATTCTAAAGATGAAAGTATTTAAGTTACATTTTTTGTTCATTGCCCTTACTTTACTGGCGGGCATATCTCTCACCTCATGTTTTAATTCTGATGATGAAGACCCCATCGACGGGGCTATGTTGGTACGCATCAGAAGCTCTATCTATGGCAGCGGCTATTTTGAAGATGCAAGTGGTAACACTTACATTCCCACGCAAGCTTCGATCAATGCAATGGAGGCAGCCGGATTCAGCATGACCAACACTACCATGGCATATATCATGTTTAAAATAGTAGATTCTCCTACAACTGCTGCATCAAGCCGGGAATCTTCTACGACAACCGAACCGCAGGAATATTATATTGAAGTGCTGAGCGCTGCACCGTATGACGGTGAGGCTGTTCTCTTAATGCGCGATGAAGCGTCGGTAGATGCCGTTGCGCCCGAAACGGCACCGGTTGTTTCGCTGAAGCCCACGGTTTCAACCAACTATGGCTCGACAGTGTATGAACCGTCATTTTTCGATTCCGACATATTGATGCTTCCCACCTCTTTCAGGATGAAGTATTCGACAGAGATGGTTAGTCAACACAAACTTAGATTGGTCTGCTATATGTCGGATATGTCGGAAGACGATACTCGATTGGTTCTTTATATGCGTCATGATAAAGGTGAAGATACCTCTCTCGAATATTTGAGTGTCGTTTATTATGGTTATAACTTGGCAGGCGCTATCTCGCAGTTTAGAAATATCACTAAACATGATCCGCAGGAGATCGTTATCCGCGCACACATATCCGAAACCGGTGCCGAACTGACTACCGACTATACCGATTACGTCGTTGATTACTCCGAAATATCCCAGAAAGAATACAGCAACTGATATTGAATTATAAAGAGCTATACCATATTGCCCTGTTATTGATTTCCTCCCCGTCGCGTGCGTGGGAGGAGATCCGTTTGATAGAGGATAAACAGCAAGTGTTCATCGCTTTTGTTTATCCGATGATCGGTTTATGCGGATTGTCCGTCTTTGTCGGCTCGTTGCTGGTAAAAGGATGGGACGGTCCGCAAAGTTTTCAATACGCCATGACAGAATGTTGTGCCATAGCGGTGTCGTTGTTTGGCGGCTACTTTCTGGCAGCTTATCTGATCAACGAATTGCGCATCAGGCTGTTTGGGCAAGAGAGCGATTTGCCGTTGGTACAACAGTTTGTCGGTTATGCCATGGTTGTGCTGTTTCTGCTGCACATCATACTGGGTGTGTTGCCCGGCTTTCATATCATCGCTCTGTTCCTGCAATTCTACACGGTTTGTGTGGTGTGGAAAGGTGTCTACCTGCTCATACCGATAACCGAGCGCACGCAGCTGCGATTAACCATCGTCGTATCTGTGCTACTCATTCTTTGTCCATGGGCCATAGGTTTGCTGTTCAACTTCCTGACCTCCACCCTTTAATCAGTGCATTTTTCGCATGAAGCAACCCTCCGTCAACATTAAGAATAAGCGTGCCACATTCGATTACGAACTGATCGACACCTATACTGCCGGCATCGTGCTTACCGGAACAGAAATCAAATCTATCCGTCTGGGTAAGGCAAGTCTGGTAGATACCTACTGCTACTTCGTCAACGGCGAGCTGTGGGTGAAGAACATGCACATCGCCGAATACTTCTACGGCTCGTACAACAATCATTCGGCACGCCGCGAGCGCAAATTGTTACTTACAGGCAAAGAACTGGCAAAACTGGCACGCAGCGAGAAAGAGCCGGGCTTCACCATCGTTCCGGTGCGTCTTTTCATCAATGAGAAAGGACTTGCCAAATTGGTTATCGCTTTGGCAAAAGGGAAAAAGCAGTACGACAAGCGACAAGCTCTCAAAGAGAAAGATGATAAGAGGGAGATGGCGAGGGCGTTCAGACAATAAAAGGAGGTTGTCTCATAATAATCCGTTTGACGTTGATGATATGAACTTGGCTTTATTTGATTTTAGTTCTCTTCGGAGAATGTAATTATAGCACCGTAAGTTTTATGAAACAATTAAAACAGATTATAAAGGAGCGCATCCTCATCTTGGACGGCGCCATGGGCACCATGATTCAGCGGTATAACCTATCAGAAAATGATTTTCGTGGTACTCGCTTTGCCGACATTCCCGGACAACTGAAAGGCAACAACGACTTGCTCTGCCTGACGCGCCCCGATGTGATTGAAGATATTCATCGCAAATACCTCATTGCCGGAGCCGACATCATAGAGACTAATACATTTAGCTCTACCCGCATCAGCATGACTGACTACCATGTGGAGGAGTCTGTGCGCGAGATGAATCTGACTGCCGCTCGCTTGGCGCGCCGGCTGGCAGATGAGTTCACGACCAACGAGAAGCCCCGCTTCGTGGCAGGTTCCGTGGGACCTACCAACAAAACTTGCTCAATGAGTCCCGATGTGAACAACCCTGCCTATCGCGCCGTTACGTTCGACCAATTGGCTGATGCCTATCGCGAGCAGATGGTGGCGCTGCTTGAAGGGGGCGTAGATGCACTGTTGATAGAGACCATTTTCGACACCTTGAATGCCAAAGCGGCTATCTTTGCTGCCGGGCAAGCCATGGAGCAGACCGGCAGAACGATTCCGTTGATGCTTTCGGTTACTGTGGCAGATATTAGCGGACGCACCCTGTCGGGACAGACATTGGATGCCTTTCTTGCATCGGTTTCGCATGCCGATATATTCTCCATCGGGCTGAACTGCTCGTTCGGTGCCGAACAACTCAAACCGTTCCTGCAACAGCTTGCTGCCCGTGCACCTTATTATATCAGCGCTTATCCCAATGCCGGATTACCCAATAGTTTGGGACTATACGACCAAACGCCGGTAGATATGGCGCATCAAGTAAAGGAATATATCGCCGAAGGCTTGATCAACATCATCGGCGGTTGCTGCGGCACCACCGACGAATACATAGCCCAATATCCTGCACTGATTGCCGGCGCTGCTCCGCACATTCCCGTAGCGAAGCCCGAATCTATGGGGCTATCGGGATTAGAGTTACTGGAGGTAACCCCCGAAAAGAATTTTATTAATATAGGCGAACGGTGCAACGTAGCCGGTTCGCGTAGATTTCTCCGCCTGATTAAAGAGAAAAACTACGACGAAGCGTTGAGTATCGCCCGTCGTCAAGTGGAAGACGGTGCACAGCTGCTCGACATCAATATGGACGACGGACTACTCGACACCGAAACCGAAATGGTCAACTTTCTCAACTTGATAGCTTCGGAACCCGACATAGCTCGCGTGCCTATCATGATCGATTCTTCCAAATGGGAGGTGATAGAAGCCGGACTGAAGTGCCTGCAAGGTAAATCGGTGGTAAACTCCATCTCGCTCAAAGAGGGCGAAGAGATGTTCTTGGCACACGCCCGCCTCATCAAACAGTATGGCGCGGCAGCCGTGGTGATGGCTTTCGACGAAACCGGACAAGCCGACACAGCCCAGCGGAAGATCGAAGTATGCAGCCGCGCCTACCGATTGCTGGTGGGCGAGGCAGGATTCAATCCGCACGACATCATCTTCGATCCCAACATACTGGCGATTGCCACCGGCATGGATGAGCACAACAACTACGCAGTCGACTTTATCCATGCCACTGCTTGGATACGCTCTAACCTGCCCGGTGCACATGTCAGCGGCGGGGTCAGTAATCTTTCGTTCTCCTTCCGCGGCAACGACTACATCCGCGAAGCCATGCACTCCGTGTTTCTTTACCACGCCATCCGCGCAGGCATGGACATGGGCATTGTCAATCCGGCATCGTCGGTGCTCTACACCGATCTGCCTGCCGACATTTTAGAGAAGATAGAAGATGTGGTGCTCAACCGCCGCCCCGATGCTGCCGAACGGCTGATAGAGCTGGCAGAGCAGATGAAAAACGAACGACAAAAGAGCGCTACAGCCGATGCTACCCTCGCTTGGCGTGATGGTACCGACGTGGAGGAGCGATTGCAATACGCCCTCCTCAAGGGCATTGCCGACTACTTGGAAGAAGACCTGCACGAAGCGCTCGACAAATACCCCCGAGCCGTCGACATCATCGAAGGACCGCTGATGGCAGGCATGAACCGCGTGGGCGACCTATTTGGTGTCGGCAAGATGTTCCTGCCGCAGGTGGTTAAAACGGCGCGTACCATGAAGCGGGCGGTTGCCATTCTGCAACCTTATATCGAAGCAGAGAAATCCGAAGGAGTTGCCTCTGCCGGCAAGGTGCTCATTGCCACCGTCAAGGGCGACGTACACGACATCGGCAAGAACATTGTCGGCGTAGTGATGGCTTGCAGTGGCTATGAGATCGTCGACTTAGGCGTGATGGTACCTGCCGAGCAGATCCTCCGTCGTGCCCGCGAAGAGCAGGTCGATATGATCGGACTAAGCGGTCTCATCACCCCCTCGCTCGACGAGATGGTACACGTAGCCTCCGAGATGGAGAAAGTCGGCTTCGACCTCCCCCTCCTGATTGGCGGCGCCACCACTTCCCGCCTGCACACCGCCTTGAAGATTGCCCCCGTCTACCACGCCCCCGTGGTGCACCTGAAAGATGCATCGCAAAATTCTGCCATTGCTGCCCGCCTGATGAACCCCGCGCAGAAAGCCAAACTGGCCGCAGAGCTGAACGCCGAATATGAAAAACTGCGCGCCGACCACTCTATCAAGAGCACTCCCAAAGTGTCGCTGGAAGAGGCAAGGAGTAACAGATTGAATCTGTTTTGATAGAGATGGGATATAATCAATCACGTTATCAATATCTCTATGCAACTAACCACCCCCGTCGCCATCCCCGTCGACCTGCCGCGCCTCTCCCAGCAAGATGAGTTGTTGCTGATGGGGTCATGCTTCGCTACGAATATCGGCGAGCGGCTGGTGACGGCGAAGTTTCGCTGTAACGTCAATCCGTTTGGGGTGCTCTACAATCCGGCGTCGGTGGCAACGGCGTTGCGGCAGATAGTGACGGGTAAGGCATACACCGAAGAGGATCTGTTTTTCTTTGGTGAGCAATGGCACAGCCCGATGCACCACAGCGATTTCTCGTCGGACGATCAGGCAGAGGCGCTCCGCCGAATAAACGGACGGTTGCACGAGGCGCATCGTCGCATGGATGCGTTGGATGGTCTGTTGATAACTTTCGGAACGGCTTATGTGTATGAACGGAAAGAGGTAGGAGCGGAAGAAAACGGGAAGAAAGAGGTCGGGAAGAACGAGACGGTACGGATTGTGGGCAACTGTCACAAGCAATCCGAGAAGTTGTTTAACCGCCGCCGATTGGAGGTGGATGAGATTGTAGCCGATTATGCCTCTCTACTCTCCGGCTTGACAGCCCGCAATCTCAAGCTGAAAGTGATCTTCACCGTCAGTCCCATTCGGCATATTCGCGACGGACTGCACGCCAACCAACTAAGCAAATCCATCCTGCTGTTGGCTATCGACCGACTGCAAGCACTCTTTCCCGAACAAGTATTCTATTTCCCTGCCTACGAACTGCTGCTCGACGAGCTTCGCGACTATCGTTTTTATGCTGATGACATGGTGCATCCTTCGACGCAAGCCATCCGGTACGTGTGGGAGAAGTTTGCGGAAGCCTGCTTTACCGATGAGACAAAAGAGATAGCCCGCGAATGTGAAGCCATCGCCAAAGCGCTCGCACACACGCCCGTTCAACCCCAATCGGCAGCCTACCGGCACTTCTTGCAACAAACAGCGATGCGAATAGAGCGACTGAAGGCAAAGTATCCCTATTTAGACTTTTAGCTACCCCATTCTGTAAAATAGCGCACGCTATGCGAAATCTATGGATGTCGCTTTAGTAAACAAACGGGCAAACGCCTTTGCCAAAGAGAATTGGGGTTGGCGGTTAGAAACCATTGTTTACATAGAATTGTTGTGCAGATACAAACCGCAACGAAAGTTTAAATAATATACTGCGAACTGATCGATTCGTTGGTTACCACGCGTCGGATGGTCTCGGCAAACATGTCGGCAATGCTAAGCTGCTTTACCTTGGCACAATTCTTATGATAAGGAATGCTGTCGGTAAAAACTATTTCCGTCAGCCCCGATTCTTTTACCCGTAAGGAGGCAGGATCGGACATTACACAGTGGCTTGCAATAGCGCGTACCGACGTGGCGCCTGCTTCCAGCATGATATTGGCAGCTTTGGTTATCGTACCGGCGGTATCGACGATGTCGTCGACCAATACCACGTTCTTATCTACTACATCGCCGATTATCTGCATGGACGATACCTCGTTGACCTTCTCACGCGACTTGTTGCACAGCACCAGCGGCACACCCAGATATTTGGAGAAGGTGCTGGCACGCTTCGAGCCGCCCACGTCGGGGGTGGCTATGACCAGATTGGGCAGATTCAACGATTGGATATAGGGCAGAAAGACTGCCGATGCATACAAGTGGTCGACAGGGATATTGAAGAATCCCTGAATCTGATCGGCATGCAAGTCCATCGTTATCAGGCGGTCGATACCGGCTACCGACAACAAGTCGGCTACCAGCTTGGCGCCAATAGAGACACGCGGCTTATCTTTGCGATCTTGTCGTGCCCAGCCAAAATAGGGAATGACAGCTATTATACTCTTGGCAGAAGCACGTTTAGCGGCATCTATCATCAAGAGCAACTCCATAAGGTTGTCAGAATTCGGAAAGGTCGACTGAACCAGAAAGACGTATGCGCCGCGAATGGATTCTTCATAAGACACGGAAAATTCGCCATCGGCAAAGTGGGTGATATTCATCTTACCCAGCGGATGACCCAGAGGTTCGCAGATTTTTTCTGCCAGGTATTTCGAGCTGGTGCCCGAAAAGACCATAACGGGAGTGTTATCGTTCATTGTGAGTTGAAAGTTGTTGCCTTATAGACTAATGCGGGCGCAAAGGTACATATTTCCTAAGAGATTAAACAAGAGTTGCAGAATTATTCGTAGTTTTGCCCGCACGTAATGCTTCTGAGCAAGAAATGAACAAGTCACTTATTGTATTTTATCTGCTTCCGCTCGCACTGCTGTGCTCGTGCGTCGGATTTGCTCCTGCCGATGAGGTGTGTCGGGTCGACTCACTCAATCGGGTAGCCTATCAGTGGCGCTACCGTAACGTCGACTCCTCTTTCCTTGCTGCCCGACAGGCATTTACGGCAGCTAAGCATGACGACGACGGTAAGGCCGAAGCCAGCAATCATCTGGCATTTTGTTCGTTTATCCGATTAGACTTTCAGCAAGCTGCCCAGTATCACAAAACAGTGTCGCATCTGACGCAAAACGAATTGGAACGGCTGATTGCCGACATCGGAATGATGAAAATCTGTCAGCGGCAAGCCCTGAACAAAGAGTATTACGACTATCGCAACAGCGCCCTGCGCCGCCTCAAGCGCATCGACGAAGACCCGAACCTGTTTAGCGGACTGCACGAACGGGAACGGTTGATCTATGCCCGCTCGGAGTTCTGCATCGTATCTGCCGTCTATTACTACTACCTGCAGCAGAGCGAAGAGGCTTTCGGCTCCATCGACGAAGTTGATCCGAATATGCTGGAAGCAGATACCAACCAGTTGCTATATTATCATTATATAAAAGGGGCATCGGAGCTGTGCGTGGGTGACACACGCGACGAACGGCGTCTGCGCGAGTTTGATGAACTCTACACGACTTGGCGGATGGCAGCCGCCGGCGACTACCTTTACTTTGAAGCAAACGGCATGCAGGGACTTGCCAATCTGATGATCTCGGAAGAGAACTACGCCTATTTCCGCGATCGGCGGTCGTATGCCCTGAAGCAGTTTGATGTGCCGAGCGATTCGCTCTTGCCGCTCTTCCTCGCCCGGCAGGCATTGCAAAAGTTTCGTCAATATGGCGACAACTACCAGATAGCAGGCGCTTATGTCTCCATCGGCAAGTATCTGAACAGGCACGAGCGATACGCCGAAGCGTTAGATACCCTGAAACGTGCCCTGCTCTGTGTAAGCGACACCCTCAACCCCGTACCCGAATGTATGTCGCGCATACGTGACCAGCTTAGCGTGACCTACGCCGGATTAGGTATGAAGCGCGAATCGGACATCAACCGTAACAGCTATCTCGATATTCTGGAAGATACCCGTCAAGACCGCGAGCAGGAGAGCCGGTACCAAGCCCTGCAAGCCGAGGCGCACCGGTTAAGCCTGCTTACGGTGGCTGTCATGGCGGGGTTTATAGGGGTGGGATTGTTGTTTTGGCTCTTCAACCGACGCGGACAACGACGCGACCGCATCTACCTCCAACACCTGCGCGAGCTGATAGATACCGCTTGTAGCACTTGGATGCGCGAAAACGACCAGACCGCCCTATTGCTCGCCGACGAGCAACGACGCTTAGAGAAGCAACGCTATATCTACGAACAGCATATAGCCGAAGGTAAGCGGCAGAACGTCGTGAAGCGTGCCTGCCTTGCCATCGTCACGGGCATCACACCCTACATCGACCGCATCATCAACGAAGTACGAAAGTTGCCGGGGGTAACCGCTTCGCGCATGAAAGCCGAAAAGTATCAATACATCGACGAGCTGGTTACCACGATCAATGAGTATAATGACATCCTTGCCGACTGGATCAAACTGCGGCAAGGCACTGTGAGTCTGCACATCGAAACTTTTGCCCTGAACGAACTGTTCGACTTGCTACGCAAAGGGAGCCGCGCCTTCGAGTTGCGGCGACAAACCTTCGAGGTTACACCCACGACCGCTTGGGTCAAAGCCGACCGTGCACTGACCCTCTTCATGATAAACACCCTCTCCGACAACGCACGCAAGTACACCCCGCAGGGCGGACACATTCAGATCTACGCTACCCTCAAAGAGAGTTCTGTCGAAATCTCGGTTGCAGATACCGGATACGGGCTGTCGGTAGAAGATGTGGAACGCATCACCAACGAAAAAGTGTACAATCCGCAAGAGATAGGAAGCAACACCTTGAAAGAGGAGGTGCGCAAACACAAAGGCAGCGGCTTCGGGTTGATGAACTGTCGAGGCATCATTGAGAAGTATCACAAAACGAGCGATGCTTTTCGCGAATGCACCTTTGGCGTAGAGAGCACACTCGGCAAGGGTAGCCGTTTCTATTTCCGTCTGCCGACGGGCAAGGCGGGTAAAAATGGCACTTCAATGCAATAAAACATGCAGTTTTCAGTTTACTCCAAATAGGAAGAAAGACATATCATTATGAAGAAAAGATGCATCTTATTATATCTACTGATCGTGCTGGCTACTACCCTTGCTGCTCAGGACAAGAATCAGTTCAATCCCGTCAATACCGGCGTCAACTCTCTGAACATAGCTCCCGATTCGCGTGGCGGAGGTATGGGCGATATCGGTGTTGCCACCGAGCCTGACATCAACTCCCAGTATTGGAATCCTGCCAAATATCCGCTTACGATCAGTCGCGCCGGTATCGGCATATCCTATACTCCTTGGCTGCGCAAGTTAGTCAACGACATCGACTTGGCTTATCTGGCGGGCTACTACCGTATCGGCGATTACCAAGCTGTAAGCGGATCGTTGCGCTACTTCTCGCTGGGCGAAGTGCCGGTCAATTACGAAAACGATGCCGCCGGCTACACCATCCAGCCGTATGAGATGGCTGTCGATGTGGCATACTCGCGCATGTTATCCGAGCATTTCTCGGCTGCCGTGGCGCTACGCTATATCTATTCCGATTTGGCATACCGCGAAGACGAAGAGGTGTCGCCCGGCTCTGCCTTCGCTGCCGACATAGCCTTCTATTACAATAACTATGTGATATTGGCGCAACGCGAATGTTTGCTGTCGTTCGGGCTGAATGCCTCAAACATCGGTACCAAGATCTCTTACGATAGCGGCAACACCAGTCTGTTTCTACCTACCAATCTGCGAATAGGCGCGTCGCTGCTCTTCCCGGTCGACAACTACAACACCCTCGGTATTTCGTTCGATGCAAACAAGTACATGGTACCTACCCGCCCTGTACGCAGAGCCGACGAGTCGCAAGAAGAGTACGAAGAGCGATTGGAACGCGATTATTACGACATCTCTCCCATCAAGGGCATCTTTAAATCGTTCAGCGACGCTCCCGGAGGTTTCAAAGAGGAGATGCAAGAGATTCAGTGGTCGCTGGGAGTGGAGTACACCTATAACCAGCGCTTCTCCGTGCGTGGCGGATACCACTGGGAGAGCGAGAACAAAGGCAATCGCAAATATTTTGCCTTTGGCGCCGGTTTTAAGATGAGCGTTTTCTCGCTTGATGCCGCCTATCTGCTCTCTACCGCGCAGAGCAATCCGCTCGACCAAACGTTACGCTTCACATTAGGCTTCGACCTCGACGGAATCAAGGAATTGTTCGGAAGGAAAAGGTAGCCAACAGTGGTTAGCCGCGCGTCCAACGGTGGTTAGACGGGCGTCCAACGGTGGTTAGACGCGCGTCCAACCACCGTTGGACGGGTAACTATAACCGAAAAGATGTGATACTTCACATACAAATCGACCTGATTTGAAGGGGAGAGGACGCCTTATGTATTACTTATAATTGTACAGCTCAGCAGCCCGCTCATCTGCTGTTGCACCTCTTGTGCTGCCTGACGGGCTGCATCGGCAAAATGTACGCCGTTATCGGCATAGAGAATGGCGCGACTGGAGTTGACTATCAGTCCGCATTCGTCGTTCATGCCGTATCGACAGACCTCTTCGAGTGACCCTCCCTGCGCTCCGATACCGGGTACGAGGAGGAAGTGTCCGGGCGCTATGCGTCGGATCTCCTCAAAGGCTTTTCCTTGTGTGGCTCCTACGACGTACATCATGCGGTCGTCGGCTGCCCAATTTTGCGAGACGCGCAGCACTTTTTCAAAGAGGCGTTCGCCGTGAGCATCGGCAGTGAGTTGAAAGTCGTGCGACCCTTTGTTGCTGGTGAGCGCCAGCAGGATCACCCATTTGTCGGGGTAGCACAAGAAGGGGGTTACGCTGTCTTCGCCCATGTATGGGGCTACGGTGACGGCGTCGACATCGAGTTCTTCGAAGAATGTTCGTGCATACATGGCTGAGGTGTTGCCAATATCACCCCGCTTGGCATCGGCAATGATGAACTGGTCGGGGTAGTTGGCGCGGATATATTTCACGGTCTTCTCGAATGCCGTCCATCCGGCTATGCCCCGACTTTCATAAAAAGCCATGTTGGGTTTGTAGGCAATGCAGAGGGGTGCCGTAGCATCTATGATGGCTTGGTTGAAGGCAAAGACAGGGTCTTCCTCGTGCAGCAGATGGGCGGGAATCTTACGGATGTCGGTGTCTAATCCTACACAAAGAAACGATTGTTTGCGCAGGATGTTTTGATAGAGCTGTTTGTGGGTCATGATGGATTTTATTTATATTTTTTGCGGGGCAAAGGAAATAATTTCATCTTTTACCGACAAGTATTTCGGCGGAAAAATAAAATGAATAACTTTACCCCCGATTACTGACCATTTAAAAGCAAAGAACAATGAAAAAGTATTTTTTAATCGCAGGAATTTTAATGAGTATGAGCATGAATCTCTTGGCGCAGGATATATCCTTACCGGCGCCGGTGAAGAAGGGTGGTATGCCTTTGATGGAGGCTTTGAACAACCGTATGACTACGCGTTCGTTCAGTCAGGAGGCATTAGACAACCAAACGTTGTCGGATTTGTTGTGGGCTGCATGGGGCTTCAACCGCGAAAACAAGCGTACAGCTCCGTCGGCGATGGACAGGCAGGCTATCAGCGTGTATGTCGTTCTCAAGCAGGGTGCTTACTTGTATGATGCCAAAGCCAACAAGCTGGTGCTGGTCAATAAGGGCGACTTCCGCAAGGCTGCCGGCCAGCAAGACTTTGTGGCTACGGCTCCGCTCAATCTGATCTATGTAGACGACACCACGAAGAAGGGCTGGTCGCAGACCGATGTCGGGTTCATTGCGCAAAATGTCTATCTATATTGCGCATCGAAGAATCTGGGTTCGGTGGTTCGAGGCATGTTCGACGAAAAAGAGCTACGCACAGCCCTGAAGCTGAAAGAGACGCAGAAGCCTATTCTGACGCAGACGGTAGGGAAGATAAAGTAGCAGCGGGTCGTTTGGTCAGTTCCAGTGCTCTGTCGAGCGCCGCGTTGATATTCGGACAGATATTCTCTTCGCCCAGCAGTTCATAAAATCCTGTTTTACGCAGGGTTTTATGAACTGCTTCGTTTACCCCCGACAGTACGATGGTTGTCTTTTCGCGTTGCGACATTCGGCATAGGTTGGATAGGTTGTGCATGCCGGTCGAATCGATGAAGGGCACTTTTCGCATGCGTATGATGCGAACGTGCGGTCGGTCGCCCATTTGCGACATCATCTCCTCGAAGCGGGTGGCAATGCCGAAGAAGTAGGGGCCGTTGATTTCGTATATCTCTATACCCGGTGGTATCTTCAGGTTCTCTTCGTGCAGAACAAAGTCCGATTCTTGGTGCGGGTCGAGTTCGTTGCGTATTACCGATATCTCGGTGGTTTCCATCACCCGTCGCATGAAGAGTACGCAGGCAATGAGCAATCCCACTTCGATGGCAATGGTCAGGTCGAAGACTACGGTCAGAAAGAAGGTTATCAGGAGCACCGATACATCGGCTACGGGATTTTTCATGAATGCTTTGACGGATCGCCATCCGCTCATGTTGTAGGCTACTACTGCCAATACGCCTGCCAGACATGCCATCGGGATGTATTGCGCCAGTGGCATGAGGAATAGCAGAATGAGCAACAGTACCACGGCATGTATGATGCCTGCCATGGGCGAGCGTCCGCCATTGTTGATGTTCGCCATGGTTCGGGCGATGGCTCCGGTTGCCGGTATTCCTCCGAACAGAGGTGCGATAAGATTGGCTGCTCCCTGTGCGATGAGTTCGGTGTTCGAATCGTGCTTGTCGCCAATCATACCGTCGGCTACGGTAGCAGAGAGCAGCGATTCGATGGCTCCGAGTATGGCGATGGTGATGGCTACCGGAAACAGCTCCCGCACGGCGTCCCAGTTGAGAGCGGGCAACGCCACGTCGGGTAGTTCGGCGCGTATGCTGAATCGGTCGCCAATGGTATCGATGGTGCCGATGCCTGCATAGCTTTTCAGCAGATAGACCGCGATGGTGACCACTACGATGGCAATGAGTGAACCGGGTATCTTTCGCGAGAATCGGGGCGTGACGGTAATCAGCAGAATGCTTAGCGCACTCACTGCGGCATTCCACCAGTCGATGCTGTGGATGTGCCGGAAGTAGAGTATCCACTTCCCTACAAAGTCGGCAGGTATCGGTTCGTTGCCGAATTTCAATCCCAGCAGATCGGCTATCTGCGTGGTGAAGATGGTTACGGCTATGCCTGCCGTAAACCCGATGATGATGGGGTAGGGGATAAACTTGATGACGGCGCCCAGCCTGAAGATACCTAATAAAATAAGGAGTGCGCCTGCCATGAGTGTGGCAACCAGCAATCCGGCTTCTCCGTATTGTTGCACAATGCCATACACAATGACGATGAAGGCTCCCGTAGGACCGCCTATCTGTACGCGGCTTCCTCCCAGTAGTGAAATGATGAAACCTGCCACAACGGCGGTGATGATGCCTTTCTCGGGCGATACACCCGACGCTATACCAAAGGCTATGGCAAGGGGCAGCGCCACAATGCCTACGATGATACCTGCCATCAGGTCGGAGGTAAAATGGGCTTGGGTGTAGTGGTGCAAGATGGTGAAAAGCTTGGGTTTACCAAGAGTGCTCATTGTGCTATATTCTCTATTAAGTGGAAAAACGGCGCAAAAGTACGTATTATATGTTTTTCCGGCAATAGCATGCAAACAAAAAGAGGCGCCTCCCCAGAGGCGCCTCCGTCTAAAAACTGTATTTCTATGTGAAAGAAATTATTGGTTACTTCACTTCCTCAAAGTCGGCATCTTGCACATTGTCGCCACCGCCTTGCTGCGTGTTGCTGCTTTGTGTGTGGTCGCTTTGCGTGTTGTTACCGCCTGCTTGTGCGTCGCCTGTATTTCCGCTCTGTGCATACATTTCTGCACTGGCAGCTTGGAAGGCGGCATTCAGTTCGGCAGTAGCGCTGTCTATGGCTGCGAGGTCTTGTGCCTTGTGGGCATCTTTCAACTTCTGCAGAGCAGCTTCGATAGGAGCCTTTTTGTCGGCAGGCAGCTTGTCGCCCAATTCGCTCAACTGACTTTCGGTGTTGAATATCAGTGAGTCGGCGTGGTTCAGCTTGTCAATCTTCTCGCGCTCCTTCTTGTCGGCTTCTGCATTGGCTTCGGCTTCTGCCTTCATGCGTTCAATCTCTTCCTTGCTCAAACCGCTTGACGCTTCGATACGGATGGCTTGTTCCTTACCGGTAGCTTTGTCCTTGGCAGAAACTTTCAGTATACCATTGGCGTCAATGTCGAACGTAACCTCGATCTGCGGTACGCCACGGCGGGCAGGTGCAATACCCGACAAATTGAACTGACCGATAGATTTGTTCTGTGCAGCCATCGGACGTTCGCCTTGCAACACGTGTATGGTTACCTCCGGCTGGTTATCGGCAGCGGTCGAGAATACTTCGCTCTTTCTGCACGGAATGGTTGTGTTGGCATCGATGAGCTTTGTCATAACACCACCCAATGTTTCAATACCCATCGAAAGCGGAGTTACATCCAGCAATACCACGCCCTTAATTTCGTCGGTTAGCACGGCACCCTGTACGGCAGCACCGATGGCTACTACCTCGTCGGGGTTTACCCCCTTCGATGGCGTTCTACCGAAGAAGTCTTCTACCAACTTCTGTACGGAAGGTATACGCGACGAACCGCCTACCAGAATTACTTCGTCGATATCGGAGTTTTTCAGTCCGGCATCCGACATCGCCTTCTTACACGGCTCCAGACAAGCTTGTATCAGGCTGTGAGCCAACGCTTCGAATTTGGCACGCGACAGTGTCTTCACCAAGTGTTTGGGTACACCGTTTACCGGCATAATGTACGGCAGGTTGATTTCGGTAGAGGTCGACGACGACAGCTCTATCTTGGCTTTTTCGGCAGCCTCTTTCAGACGTTGCAAAGCCATCGGGTCTTTCGACAGATCGGCGCCTTCGTCGTTCTTAAATTCCTGTACCAACCAGTTGATGATTACTTGGTCGAAGTCGTCACCACCCAAGTGTGTATCACCATTGGTCGACAGCACTTCGAATACGCCGCCGCCAAACTCAAGGATAGAAATATCGAATGTACCGCCACCCAAGTCGAATACAGCGATCTTCATATCTTTGTGAGCCTTGTCGATGCCATAAGCTAATGCAGCGGCAGTAGGTTCGTTCACAATACGTTTCACGTCTAATCCGGCAATCTGTCCTGCCTCTTTTGTGGCTTGACGTTGCGAATCCGAGAAGTAAGCCGGTACGGTGATAACCGCTTCGGTTACCTCTTGCCCCAAATAATCTTCGGCAGTCTTCTTCATCTTCTGAAGAACCATGGCTGAGATTTCCTGTGGCGTGTACTGTCGACCGTCAATGTCGACGCGCGGCATATTGTTGTCGCCGCGTACTACTTTATAAGGTACCCGTGCAATCTCTTTCTGTACTTGATCGTAGGTCTCACCCATGAATCGTTTGATGGAGTAGACTGTACGTGTGGGGTTGGTGATAGCTTGACGCTTGGCAGGGTCGCCCACTTTGCGTTCGCCACCGTCTACAAATGCTACAACCGAGGGGGTTGTGCGTTTACCTTCGCTGTTGGCGATTACGATAGGTTCGTTTCCTTCAAATACGGAAACGCAGGAGTTCGTTGTTCCTAAATCGATACCAATAATTTTTCCCATGATGTTATTCTTTGTTTTTATATTATTATTCAGTTTTATACTGCCTGCCCGACGGGGCAGACGCATAGCTATGCACAAACCGTATGCCAAAGGAAAAATGCCTTGCTGCAAACAAAAAAGCAACTGACAGTTTGTCAGTGGCGAAAGAAATACTACATTTGCAGCCCGTTATTATAATAATTAGGAGTTATAACTCCTTTTATTCTTTAATTTGTTCTAAACATGCAAAGTATTACGTTCTGGTTGGATGCAGCCCGTAAGGTGGCTCTTCCCCAAAGTATGCTACCGGCATTGCTTGCTGTGTGTATGAGTTCGCAAGCTACCGGCTTTTCGTTGCCGTTGGCATTGCTGGCGGTTGTTGGCGTTGCGCTGGCACATTTAGGTATGAACCTTTTCGATGACTATTTCGATTATCGGAAGAAAGGTGCTGTCGGCATCCGCGACGAGTTGGCGAGCGCCGGTTTTCGTGCCCGTATCGGCAAGTGCAACTATATTTTGGAAGGCAAAGTCACTGCGCGTCAGTATCTGTGGGCATCGATCGTGTTTTGCGGGCTGGCAGTGGCGGCAGGCGTTATGATAGCTCTCTTTCGCGGAGCGGCTATCGGTTGGTTTGTGCTGATAGGCGGCTTTCTGGGGGTGTTCTATTCGGGCTATCCCATTCGCTTCAGCTATCGCGGATTGGGTGAGTTGCTCATCGGCGTGATATTCGGTCCGCTCACCATGGGCGGCGTATGCTATGCTGCCTGCGGACACCAAGAGGCATCTGTGTGGTTAGTCTCCATACCGATAGGCTTGCTGGTGGTAAACATCGTTTATACCCACGCTATTATGGATTACGAGCCTGACAAAAGCATTCATAAAATGACGTTGGCAGTGTTGCTGGGTAATAAGCAGTGGATGCTGGCAGTATCGGCACTACTCGTGTTTACACCTTATATGATAATGGTGGCAGGCATGTTTTATACCATTTTACCATTGAGTTATCTGGCAGTCTTCCTGACGCTTCCCCTGGCGATAGCCTTGTATGTACGTCTGGTCGATTTTACCCGCAATGAAACGCCCGACGATACGACGCCACGCTTCTGGATGGGACCGATGGAGAATTGGGAACGCATCCGGCAGGCGGGCATAGATTGGTTTATGATTCGCTGGATGCTTGCCCGCAATCTGGTCTCTCTCTTTGCCATCATCTTGGCGATAGCTTCTTTTTTTCCTTCCATTTATCTTTGATACGCTTTATGAGCAAACAATTTTTCTACCTCCCTTGGTGGTTCTTCCGCAGCCGCATATTGGGGCAAAAGCGTCCGTTGCAAACGGTGCTTTTCATATCCGATAAGTGCAATCTCACCTGCAAACATTGCAGCGTGTATAATCTGGCGAATCCGCGCAGTAAAACCACCGAGCAAATCACGAAAGAGTTGCAGTTCAGTTACAACCAAGGTTCGCGCTTCGTCGATTTTGAAGGTGGCGAACCTTTCTTGTGGCAGGACGGCGACCGTCGCATCAACGACCTGATACGTATAGCCAAGCAGATAGGCTATTTCTCGACAACCGTCACCACCAACGCACAGCTCTCTTTTGCCGGTTGTGAAGCCGATTCTATCTGGGTGAGTTTAGACGGACTGGGCGACTATCATGACTATATACGTGGGAAGGGCGCTTTCAGCCGCTTGGAGAAGAACGTGGCAGAATGCGGACATCCGGATGTCAGTTTCAATATGGTTATCAACTCGCACAACTTCAGTAACGTGCACGACACGATCGAATATGCCCGCAATAACCCTGCTATCCGTTCCATCTCGCTCAACTTCCACACGCCCTACGAAGGTACGGAGTATCTCTTTCTCGACTGGAATCAGCGTGCGAAAGTGATAGACGAAATTATCGGGATGAAGCGCGCGGGCTACCCCATCATCAATTCCGTGTCGGGCTTGAAGTTGATGAAGCACAACCGCTTTAGCAAGCAGTGTTGGGTGTCTAATTTTATTCTTGCCGACGGTGTCCGGCTGCACGAATGTCCCGGTAGCATTTCGGGTGTGTGCGACCGTTGCGGTTTCGGCATGGCAGGCGAGATGCATAGTGTCTTCGCCCTGAAGCCCGATACGATATGGGCAGGTATGAAGTTGCGTATGTAATAAGCGGGAACGATGAATACCATAGATCACTTTTTCGGCGTGCTTAGCTCTTGGCTGTGGGGCTGGCCTATGATTACCCTGTTGTTGGGAACCCATTTGTATCTCACCATCCGGTTGCGCTTTCCGCAGCGGAAGGTGCTGACAGCCATCCGTCTTTCCGTGTCGAAAGACGACGGACACGGCGACGTCAGCCAGTTTGGCGCATTGGTGACATCGCTGGCAGCAACCATCGGCACCGGCAATATCATCGGTGTGGCTACGGCAGTGACGCTGGGGGGACCGGGCGCCGTGTTCTGGTGCTGGCTGACGGGCGTTCTGGGCATGGCAACCAAGTACACCGAGGGGCTGCTGGCAGTGAAGTATCGGGTGAAGACTGCCAACGGCGAGATGCTGGGCGGACCAATGTACGCGTTGGAACGCGGACTGAAGATGCGTTGGTTAGGCATCTTGTTCTGTGTCTTTACGGCGCTTGCTGCGTTTGGCATCGGCAATCTGGTACAAGCCAACTCCATCTCCACGTTAGTGAGTGAAACCTACGCCGTTCCGTCGTGGATGACCGGTCTGGTGATTGCTGCTATCAGTGCACTCGTTATCTTGTTTGGTGTGAAGGGCATTGCCCGTGTATGTTCGGCGTTTGTACCGTTTATGGCAATCTTTTATATTTTGGGGTGTCTATATATCTTGTACGTCAACAGCGCCTACTTGTGGGATACGCTGTGTTTGATTATGAGTTCGGCATTTACCCCCCATGCCGCAGGCGGCGGCTTTCTGGGAGCAACGGTGATGATGGCTGCCCGCTTCGGTATCGCCCGTGGTCTATTCTCCAACGAATCGGGTATGGGTTCGGCTCCCATCATTGCAGCGGCTGCCCGCACGCGCAATCCGGTTCGGCAGGCGTTGGTGTCGTCTACCTCTACTTTTTGGGATACGGTGGTGATTTGCGCACTTACCGGCTTGGTGCTGGTGAGCAGCGTTCTGGCACATCCCGACATCGACCACACGCAAGGCGCCGTCTTGACACATGCCGCTTTTGCCAAGATACCTTGGGTGGGTTCGCCTATCCTCATTGTGGGGTTGCTCACGTTTGTCTTCTCAACTATTCTGGGGTGGAGCTATTACGGTGAGAAGGCCATTGAGTATTTGGGCGGAAAGCGATGGATACGCCCTTATCGGTTGGCATGGGTGGTGGCAGTCTATGTTGGGGCAGTCGTCAATCTCTCTTTCGTGTGGAACTTTGCCGATGTAATGAATGCTTTGATGGCTATTCCCAACCTGATATCCGTATTGTTGCTTTCGGGGGTAGCTGCCCGCGAGACTCGTAAGTATTTGTGGAACGGACGACTCGACGAATATGAGATTACCGTTGGAGATGAATAAGTCGCGATGCCATGTAAGGTTTTATAAGAATTTGCACTACCTTTGCGCCAATAAATATTAAAGATACATAAACATGTTCGACACCGTATTTGGCATCTTAGAATCCGCATTTGCCGGTTTTAACTTACAAGAAATGATCACAGCCTTTATCGGGCTTGCTATTGTGATAGACATATTAGGTTCTATCCCTATTATTATCAGTCTGCGCGAAAAAGGATTGGAGGTCAATGCCTTGAAAGCTACACTCATATCATTTGTGCTGTTGGTGGCTTTCTTTTATGTCGGCGACTGGATACTCAAGTTGTTTAATGTCGATATTGAATCGTTTGCGGTAGCCGGCGCAGTCGTGATCTTCCTCATGTCGCTGGAGATGATACTCGACGTGGAGATATTCAAAAACCAAGGACCTATCAAAGAAGCCACCTTGGTGCCGTTGGTGTTTCCGCTATTGGCAGGTGCAGCCTCGTTTACCACCCTGCTTTCGTTTCGGGCGATGTATGCCGACATCAATATCATCATTGCGCTGACGTTGAATATGATTTGGGTGTATGTGGTTTTGCGCCTCACCGGACCGGTAGAACGACTGCTGGGTAAGAGCGGTGTTTATATCATCCGCAAGTTCTTCGGCATCATTCTGCTTGCCATCGCAGTGAAGATGTTCACCGACAATATCACCATGCTGCTGGAGCAGATAGGAAAATAATTATCAACTCACCATACTTACCATCGAATGGCAACGTATAAACGCATATTACTAAAGCTCAGCGGCGAAAGCCTCATGGGCGACAAACAGTACGGCATCGACGAGAAACGTCTCGCTCTGTATGCCGCACAAATCAAAGAGATTCACGAAACGGGTGTGCAGGTAGGCATCGTAATCGGCGGAGGTAACATCTTCCGCGGACTAAGCGGTGCAGGCAAAGGGTTTGACCGCGTAAAAGGCGACCAGATGGGCATGCTTGCCACAGTTATCAACAGCCTTGCACTCAGCTCGTCGCTGGTGGCTGCCGGGGCCAAAGCGCGCGTACTCACAGCCGTGCGTATGGAGCCTATCGGCGAGTTCTACAATAAATGGCGTGCCATAGCGTGTATGGAGGCAGGCGAGATTGTGATTATGTCTGCCGGAACAGGCAACCCGTTCTTTACCACGGATACCGGCTCGTCGTTGAGAGGCATCGAGATCGAAGCTGATGTGATGCTCAAAGGTACCCGCGTCGACGGTATCTATACCGCCGACCCCGAAAAAGATCCTACTGCCGTGAAGTTTGCCGATATTACCTACGACGAAATACTGCAACGCGGTCTCAAAGTAATGGATCTTACTGCCACTTGTATGTGCAAGGAGAATAACTTGCCCATCATTGTATTCGATATGGATACGCCGGGCAATCTCAAACGGGTGATGCAGGGCGAACCTATCGGAACCTTGGTACATAATTGATTAATCGAAATAAGAGAAACGATGAAAGACGTAAAAAGCATTTTAGACGAAGCGCAAGAGATGATGGATATGGCCGTCATCTATCTTGAAGAAACACTGGCACACATACGTGCCGGAAAAGCCGATGTTCGCCTGCTCGACGGCATCCGTGTAGATTCGTATGGCAGCATGGTTCCTATCAACAATGTTGCTGCCGTAACCACTCCCGATGCACGCAGCATCGCTATCAAACCTTGGGACAGAAGTATGTTCAAAGTGATTGAGAAAGCCATTATAGATTCGTCACTCGGCATTATGCCCGAAAACAACGGAGAGATTATTCGCATAGGCATCCCGCCGCTGACCGAAGAACGGCGCAAACAGCTATCCAAACAGTGTAAGAACGAAAGCGAAACCGCCAAGGTGAGCATACGAAATGCCCGACGCGAAGCAATCGACGCCCTCAAAAAGGCTGTCAAGGAAGGGCTGGCTGAAGATGCGCAAAAGGGAGGCGAAGAAAAACTCCAGAAGATACACGATAAGTATATCAAGAAGATCGACGAGATGCTGGAGAAGAAAGAAATCGAAATCATGAAGGTGTAAGTACATGACGCAGAGAGGACTCGTCATTAAAAACACCGGCAGTTGGTATCTGGTCAAGACCGAAGAGGGGGCGTGTATTGCGTGTAAAATCAAAGGTAACTTCCGCCTGAAAGGCATTCGAAGCACCAATCCGGTAGTCGTGGGCGACTATGTGCACATTGTCTGCAACCCCGAAGGGACAGCTTTTATCACCGAAATAGAGGCACGGCGGAATTATATCATCCGCCGTGCCTCCAACTTGTCAAAGCAGTCGCACATCTTGGCAGCCAACCTCGACCGTGTGATGCTGCTCGTTACCGTGAACTATCCCGAAACCTCTACAACCTTTGTCGACCGTTTTCTGGCATCTGCCGAGGCTTACGGAGTGCCTGTCATCCTCCTGTTTAACAAGATAGACAAGTATAATAACGAGGATCTGAGCCGATTGAACGAATGGTTGCAAACCTATATCCCGATAGACTATACCTGCCTGTGCATCTCTGCCCGGACAGGCGAAGGCTTAGATGCTGTGCGCAAAGCGTTGCGCGGGCAAGTGACGCTTTTCGCCGGCAACTCGGGCGTGGGAAAGTCGACTCTCATCAAAGAATTGCTGCCCGATGCGGAGATTCGCACCGGCGAGATATCTGCCAGTCATAATAAGGGGATGCATACTACTACCTCTTCCGAGATGTACCCTTTAGCCGATGGCGGCTATATCATCGACACACCGGGTATCAAGGGGTTCGGCACCTTTGATATGGAAGTGGAAGAGATTGGACATTACTTCCCCGAAATATTCCGGCTATCTGCCGATTGCCGTTACGGCAACTGTACACATCGCAATGAACCCGGATGTGCTGTGCTGCATGCTATCGATGAACAGCGCATCAGTTGCTCGCGCTACAACTCTTACCTCAGCATGCTGGAAGATAAGGATGAGGATAAGTATCGCACGAATGTCCGCTCCATGTCGTAGAAGTCGATATTTTCTTCCGGCTCTTTACCTTCCAGCACAGCCATTCGTTGCTTCAGAAAGCTCTCCCAACGCCGGTAGTACAATCCTTTGAGTAACCCGCTCCATTCGCGGTGCGAATAGTCGTGCAATCCCTCCCGATTGGCTGCTATGCTGTCTCCCCATACGGTAACGAGGGAGATCGCATTGCGTAGGTACAGTTGTTGATCTGCATCTGTATGTCCTAATGAGCGGGCTTGTTTCATCCATGTATCAAGTGAGAACTCGGGACGGGAGGCAAGCAGACTGTCTTGTTGTAGCAGCAGCGACAGGAAGCGGGTGGTCAGGTGGCGATACGTCGGCAGATTTTTGTGGTCGTAACTATCAGAGATGGCTTGCAGCAATACATTGGCTTGGTCGGCGTTGCTTTGGCGGACAATATCTATGCGGTCGTAGTCGAAATTGTTGCTGTGAGCATATCGACTGGCGGCAGTCGTCATCAGGCGGGCTGCTTTGGCAGTCGAATCGGCATCATAGAAGAGCTTGGCTGCCCCCCAAGTGGAGGTTCGGTCTAAGTGGAACTCCGGGCGGGCACAGAAGAGCGATTCTACGGTACCTTCGCCCGGATAATTGACAGGGGCGTTGTACACGGTATGCTCTAACGCACGCCAAGCCTCTTGCACTTCGGAGGTCGGCTCTGCTCCGTAGCGTGCGGTCAGGTAGGCTTGCATCCAGTCGTCGACGGCGAAGCGTTCGGGTCGCCAAGGCAATTCGTAGAGGAGTTCGTACATCACCGGATTGTTCTCAATGCCTTCGGGTGTTGCTCCTACGCCGCGGAGCGTCTTGCCGTTCGGGTGATGGCAGGCATCGTAATAGCCGTTCACCAATTGGTTCATCCTGCCGTGCAATCCCACATTACCACCGAAGTTTAGCAGCATGCAGTAGAGCCAGTTATGTTTGCCGAAGCCTTTCTCCCTGTACCACGGCGAGTGTGGGTCTCCCCATTGCGGACGCTTTTCGCTGTACAGGTCGAGCACTACCATGTCGCCTTTCCGAAGCGAATCGATCATGGCGGGGCGCGGATTTGCCTGCCATGCCTGCACAACCCATACTGCTTGTGGATTGGCTTTCTTCATGGCACTCGCGATGGCTTGTCCGGCTTTTGTAAGGTCGACACCTTGTGTGTTTCCACCTTCGTGAAAAGGATCCATGCTGTAATAGTCGGCTTTTCCGTATAACTTCTCCAGCTCTTCGTAGTACATAGCGGCGAAGGCGGCGAAGCGCGGATCTTCGGGCGAGAGAAACGCCGGTCGGTCGAATCCGCACCATTTACCCGGGTCGGCAATGTTGTATCCCAGCTTTTCACCGATGTCGCGGGGTACCATGCCCGAGTAGCCGGGGAATACGGGGCGTATACCCAATTCGCGCATGCGTTTTACAATCTTCTTCTGCAGAGCTTCCCGGTCATTGTACCAACCGTCGGGATTCGGTCCGCCCCATCCTTCGAGATTGTTCATCTGCCACCACGCCTGATAGGCAGGACCGGCAATGAAGTTGTTTATCTCGTCTGTGGTATATCCGATGCGTTTGAGCAGGTTACGCCACACGGTGTCGATGCCGGTCATGGCAAGCGACAGGTTGATGCCATGCAGCGCCATCCAGTCGAGTTCTTGTTCCCACCGTTGCCAGTCCCAAAAAGCCATGGAGTAGGAGAAGGTGCAGTAATTCAGGTAATAACGGTCGGGCTGGCGGGTTTCGCGGTGTATCTTTTCCGACAGGCGGGGGAGTGTGTCGGGCAGCGCTTGATGCAGGTTGTTCCATGAGATGTGAATGTGTGCCACATATTTCAAGTACCAGTTCAGTCCGGTAGCCAGCGAGATGTTGTTATTGCCGGTGATGGCAATTTTGTCGCCTTGCTGTTCGATGTCGAAGTAATCAACGGCATCGGGGTGGTCGACGGTGACGTTGTCGATCGGTTTCAACCGGAAGACAAACGGCGTAAACCGACTGTCGGTGATGCGTTGTGCCAGTGCATCTGCCGGAGTGGGAGAAGTGGTGCAGCCCCACAGGAGAAAACACAACGCGATTATTAAACCACGACCTGCATGCGGTGCATGTTTTACGATGGATAGATTTTCGATCATCATATTGTTCTGTTTATTGGTGCGGCAAAGGAACGAAAATCATTCTTATCTCCCGCTCCATTAAACCAAAATTTTGTTGCTTAGTCTAAACAAAGAAAAAATAGGGACATGACATCACAGCCACTCCATCCGGTCGAATCGTCAGAGCGACATCTTATTCTTGATTTACTAAGGGGGATAGCCCTCTTGGGTATTTGCCTCGCCAATTACGGGGAGTTCTCACTATACACGTTCTTGCCCGCTGAGGCAACCGGAGCTATGCCTACCGCCTCTGTCGACCGTGTGGGACGATTCATTCAGTATCTGTTGGTCGACGGTAAGTTCTACACACTCTTTTCGATGTTGTTCGGCATCGGATTCTCGATTATCCTCTCCAACGCTGCCCGGAAGGGGGTGAACGGTATGCGCCTCTTCTATCGGCGCATGATTATCTTGTTTCTGATCGGACTGTGCCACCTGCTCTTGCTTTGGGCAGGCGATATTCTTATCTTATATGCGGCAGCGGGTATGTTCCTGCCCCTCTTTTGGAAGATGCCCAACCGTCGGTTGCTCGTTTGGTCGGTGGTGTTGTTGCTGTTGCCGATTGTTGTAGATGGCTGCGTTACCTTGTTCCATTGGAACCTGTCGGCTCCCGTGATGGCTGCCACGCACTATTTTCATCAGAAAGCCGGCATTACGGATGCCAATTTTCCGGTTTGGTTGGTCGAGTGTCAGAGTTATGGAGAGGTGTTGCAGTTCAATCTGGCAGGTTCGTTTATTCGTATGCAGGAGTTCATCGACGGCAACCGACTGCTCAAGGTCTTCGGGTTGTTTCTGCTGGGGCTGTATATCGGCAGGCAACGCTTGTATGCCCGCTTGGACGAGAACCGGAAACTGTTGAAACAGGTGATGAAATACGGATTTCTGATAGGAATACCTACATCTGCACTCTACGCTTGGGAGGCAACGAGCGGTCATCCGTTCGGCTTGGTTGGACACACTGTCATCTATGCCGTCAGTGTGGTGCCGTTAAGCTTGGCATATACGGCAACCATCTGTCTGTGGTATATGAAGCATCGCACCAGTAAGTATTTCGGCTGGTTGGCTACCTCCGGCAGAATGGCGCTGACCAACTATATCATGCAGTCGGTATTCGGCATCATTATCTTCTATGGCATCGGCTTCGGATTAGGAGCACAAACGGGATTCGTCTATGTAGAGCTGATCGCTGCGGGTGTATTCCTGCTTGAGGTGCTGTACAGCAACTACTGGCTGTGCCGGTTCAGATACGGTCCGTTGGAGTGGGGCTGGCGTATGCTGACTTACGGAAAGCGTTTAAAACTGCTGAAATAAATGTAAAAGTAATAAATCTGTTGCGAGAAGAGCGGGCAGTGAGCGGATAAAGTCTATTTTTGTGAAGAGAATAATTAATTAAATAAAAGCATTAAAGAAGATGAAGCGACTAATTAATAATAAGTTTTTTGAAGGCGAGCGCCCTTTGTTCGGAATGAAAGAGATTCGATTAGAGCATCTGAAGTTTTATCCCGGAGAGTCAGCAATCAAAGAGTGTCAGCAGGTAGAGGCGTATCAGTGTGAGTTTATGTGTAAATATCCGTTTTGGCACAATGTGCATACGGTGATCGACGATTGTCTGTTTACGGTCTACAGCCGTGCTGCCATCTGGTATTCGCGCGATATACACATGTCGAACTGCAAGGTCGATGCGCCTAAGATGTTTCGCGAAATCGACGGGTTGCAGATTGAGCATGTGCGGTTTTCGACTGCCGGCGAAACCATTTGGAATTGCCGCAACATTAAGGTTCGCGACATGGAGGCACACGGCGGCGACTATATCTTTATGAACGGTGTGGGGATTGACATCGATGGTCTCCGTCTGCAAGGCAACTACTCGTTTCAGGATGCCAAGAACGTGGTGGTGCGCAATGCGGTGCTCGATTCAAAGGATGCTTTCTGGAAAACAGCCAATGTGACGGTCTACGATTCTATCATCAATGGCGAGTATCTGGGATGGTATTCTAAAAACCTGCGGTTGGTAAACTGCCAAATATCGGGTACACAGCCGTTGTGCTACTGCACAAACTTGGTCATGGAGAACTGTACCATGGCTGCCGATTGTGACCTTTGCTTTGAATATAGCACACTCGACGCCGGTATCAACGGTCGCATTACCAGCGTGAAAAATCCCAATGTCGGCTGTATCATGGCGGAAGGTATCGGTGAGATCATTATAGACGAGCACTGTCAGAACCCGGGTGCTTGCAAGATCATAACTAAACAGAACGCTTTATGATTTACAATTTCGATGAAATCGTTCCCCGACGGAATACCCATTCCGTGAAGTGGGATTCGACTTCCGTTGAGGGAGTGCTGCCTATGTGGGTGGCAGACATGGATTTTCGTACCGCTCCAGCTATTATCGCCGCGCTGGAGCGCAGAGTGCGGCACGGCGTCTTCGGTTATGCCCGCGTGCCGGATGCCTATTACGACGCCACGACGGGATGGTTTGCACGCCGTCATGCGTTCACCATCCGAAGAGAATGGATTCTCTACACCAGCGGCGTGGTACCTGCCGTCTCGGCAGTGATCAAGGCATTGGCTGTGCCGGGCGATAAAGTGCTCATTCAGGAGCCGGTGTACAACTGCTTCTTCTCCTCCATCCGTAACAATGGTTGCGAGGTGTTGTCCAACGATTTGGTCTATTGCAACGGCACCTATTCCGTCGACTTTGCCGACTTCGAGGCTAAGGCTGCCGACCCGAAGGTGACACTCTTCTTGTTGTGTAGTCCGCACAACCCTGCCGGACGCTTATGGACGCGCGAAGAGCTGCAGCAGATGGGCGAGATTTGTCTGCGTCACGGTGTCACAGTCGTCTCCGACGAGATACATTGCGACCTGGCTGCGCCGGGCGGTGTGCATATTCCGTTTGGCAGTATCAGTGAGGAGTTTCTGCAACATTCGGTCACCTGCACCGCTCCCAGCAAGACCTTCAACATCGCCGGGTTGCAGGTTGCCAATATCATTGCTGCCGACGAGCAGATGCGCCGGAAGATCGACAAGGCGCTCAATGTAAACGAGGTGTGCGACATTAATGTATTTGCCGTCGAATCACTGATTGCTGCCTACAACGAGGGCGAGGAGTGGTTAGAGGCGCTGAAGGTCTATCTGCACGACAACTATCTGTGTCTGCTGTCGTTCTTTCAAGAGCATCTACCGCAGTTGCCGGTGCTGCCGCTGGAAGCTACCTATCTGGTATGGGTCGACTGTCGGGCATTGGGACTATCGTCTGAGGAGATCGCTCGCCGGTTGCTCGATGAGGAGCATGTTTGGGTCAATGAAGGTACGATATACGGCAAAGCCGGAGAAGGGTTTATTCGCATTAATATTGCTTGTCCGCGGAAGTTGTTGGTGAAGGGGCTGGAGGGGTTGGAAAGAGAACTGAAAGGAAGGCTGTAGGTTTATTCGTTTCAATAAATAGAAAAGGTGCTTCTGTAAAGAAAGCACCTTTTTATTAAATATTTGGGACGTACATCCTTCTCGGTGTAAGCTCCCGATGAGATGTTTGGATATCTTCTCTAAAATTTTGTCTCTTTAATGGATATTGACTTGCAAAAGTACATATTGTTTTATGATTACTTCCTTGCCACGGACTTTTGCGCATGAGCCAAGATTTCGCTATCTTTGCCAGCGATTCATTCAAAAACAATGCGTTATGGAACAGATTCGTAAACTGCCGACAGGCATACAGTCGTTTGAGGTGCTACGCACCAGCGACCTTGTATATGTAGATAAAACAGCGCTGATTTATGAGCTGGTATCTACGCCCGTTCCCTATTTCCTCAGCCGTCCCCGACGTTTCGGGAAGAGCCTGCTCATCTCCACTTTCGAGGCTTATTTTGAAGGGAGAAAGGATTTGTTTAAGGGGTTGGCGATCGAAAAGTTGGAAACGAAATGGGAAGCTTATCCTGTATTGCGCCTCGATTTGAACGCAAAGAAATATGATAGCGTAGAAGCCCTGATAGCGATCCTTAATCGACATTTGAATAAATGGGAAACGTTATACTTCGGTGAGAAACAGACCGGTGCTCCGGAGGACAGATTTATTAATGTGATTGAACAGGCTTACGAAAAGACCGGAAAGCGTGTCGTTGTTCTGGTAGATGAATACGACAAACCACTGCTGGCAAATCTGGATAATGAAAAGCGAAGTGAGGCTTTGCGCAACACCTTGAAGGCATTCTACGGTGCACTGAAAAGTACGAGCGACTCTCTGCGTTTTATTTTCTTTACCGGTGTAACCAAGTTTGCACAAATAAGCGTATTCAGCGACCTGAATCAACTCACCGACATCAGCCTCGTGCGCGACTATGCCACCTTGTGCGGCATCACCCGGGAAGAGCTGGTGGAAAACTTTACTCCCGAGCTAACCCGCATGGCAAACGAGAATGCCATGAGCTTCGATGAAACCGTGGCTGAGATGACACAACGCTATGACGGCTATCACTTTGCCCCCAATTCGCCCGGCATGTTCAATCCGTTCAGCGTGCTAAATGCCTTGGCATACAGGACCTTTGATGACTACTGGTTCCGAACCGGCACCCCCTCTTTTCTTGTCGACCTCCTGACCGAGAGCGACTACGACCTGCGCCTGCTTGTCGACGGTGTCGAGATGGCATCCTCCGGCTTTGCCGAATATAGAGCAGAGAAGAGCAACCCCATCCCCCTGATATACCAGAGTGGCTATCTCACCATTCACAGCTACGACAAGCAATATCGTCTCTACACGCTGGGCTTTCCCAACGATGAAGTGCGTTATGGTTTTATGAACTTCTTAGCGCCTTATTACACGAAAGTCGACGATGGAGCAACAGAGGTTCATATTGTTAACTTCGCCAAAGAACTTAGAGCGGGCGACGTGGATGGCTTCCTCAACGGCATGAAAGTGTTCTTCGCCGGCATCCCTTACGAACTGAGCGCCGACACCGAACGTCACTATCAAGCCATCTTCTACGTGGTGCTCACCCTGATAGGTGCCTTCGTGCAAGCCGAAGTGCGTAGCGCTCACGGCAGAGCCGATGCGGTGGTGAAGACCGACAAGTATATCTATGTGTTCGAATTCAAGCTGAACGATACTGCCGAAGCCGCCCTCCAACAGATAGATAGCAAAGAGTATTTGCTACCCTACGCCCTCGACGGACGTAAGCTCGTAAAAGTGGGTGTGAGCTTCGACAAAGAGAAACGGAATATCGGACGGTATTTAATTGGGTAAAAGGAATCTCTTTTACTTACCGGATGCGGACGTATGTAGTCTATATGGTGACCAACAAGCTCTGCAAGGCGTGGGAGGTATGAATGAACAGATATTGTACAGCTTCAACCCATTCTCGCAAGATGAAGAATTTGCCGAGACGAAATAAAGAACCTGTCCAGACGAGATGAAGGGGATTATTTAGGGAACTGAAGGAAATATTATTCTGATATTGGTTTGTAATTCGGTCTTTATATGTATTTTTGCCGCCACTTGCTTGAAATAAGCACCATGAATTATTAAACAAAACCAACAAAAGGACAAAGAGTATGAATGCACAACAAGTACTGGAGAATCTCCAGAGACGGTTCCCGAATGAGCCGGAGTACCACCAAGCTGTAGAAGAAGTTCTTTCTACCATCGAAGAAGAGTACAACAAACATCCGGAATTTGAAAAAGTAAACCTGATTGAACGGCTCTGTATCCCCGACCGGGTGTATCAGTTCAGAGTAAATTGGATGGACGACAACGGAAATATCCGTACCAACATGGGTTATCGCATCCAACACAACAATGCCATCGGACCCTACAAAGGCGGTCTTCGTTTTCACGCCTCCGTCAATCTTTCCATCTTGAAGTTTTTGGCTTTCGAGCAGACGTTTAAGAACTCACTGACCACGCTGCCGATGGGCGGCGCCAAGGGAGGCTCGGACTTCTCACCACGCGGTAAGTCGAGTGCGGAGGTGATGCGTTTCTGCCAATCTTTCATGCTGGAGCTGTGGCGTCACATCGGTCCGGACAAAGATGTACCGGCGGGCGACATCGGTGTAGGCGGGCGTGAGATAGGCTACCTGTACGGCACGTACAAGAAGCTGACGCACGAATTTAGCGGCATCCTGACCGGCAAAGGGCTGGAATACGGCGGCTCGCTCATTCGCCCCGAAGCGACGGGCTACGGTAATATCTATTTCCTGATGGAAATGCTCAAGACAAGAGGTACCGACTTGAAAGGCAAGACCTGCTTGGTATCGGGTTCGGGCAACGTGGCACAGTACACCATCGAAAAAGTG
>JAISIN010000065.1 GCA_031262085.1 Prevotellaceae bacterium | reverse complement strand
ACGGACGAGTCCGACGATGTGAATACCGACTGGCAAGATTTGTTCTATCGCACGGGTATCGTTACCCAGCACGGTTTGAACGTATCGGGCGGTACCGAAGGCGGTAACTATAACTTCGGTGCAGGCTACTATCAAGACCAGTCGCTGATACCGACCAACCAGTTTACGCGCTACAACATCAACGGTGCTTTCGACCAAAAGGTGGGCAAGTATTTCCGTTTCGGTTTGACAACCAACACCAGCTACAACCTGCGTCAAGGTAGCCAGGTGGGTATGTACGGCATTCTCTCTTTGTCGCCCATTCTCAATCCTTATAACGCGGACGGTTCTTTGAAGCGCATCTTGAACATGCCTAACGACGTGCAATACAACTGGACGCGCGAAGTTCTGGAAAGCCTGGGCGACTCATACGTGAACGAAGGAAAGGCCTTTGCCACCTATAACAACCTGTTTGCCGAACTGGCCGTACCCAAGGTTGAAGGTCTGACCTATCGCATCAACATCGGTTTGAACTATCGTCAGGACAACGGAGGCAACTTCACGGGCATCGGCGTGAACAACACTGACCCCAATTCAGCTTCCACCGCTTCGCAGTCCTATCGAAACACCATCAACTGGGTGGTTGAGAACCTGCTTACTTACGACCGCACTTTCGGTGGCAAGCACCACATCACGGCCAACGCCATGTATTCGGCCGAGCAGACCACAATGACCTATCTCAACGCAGGCGCCCGTAACATTCCCGGCGACTTCCTGCAATACTATAACTTGGGACAAGGCGACAATTGGTCGTTGAGCAGCAGCACCAACCCGGGCGACCTTTACAGCCTGCGCGGACTGGTGTCGTGGATGGGACGTGCCATGTATCAATACGACAATAAATATATGGTGTCGGTGTCTATGCGTGGTGACGGCGCTTCGGTGCTTGCCAAGGGACACAAATGGTTGACCTATCCGGCTGTGTCGGCAGGATGGAACATCCGCCGCGAATCGTTTATGGACAGCGTGGAATGGCTTGACATTCTCAAGCTGCGCGTAGGTTACGGTAAAACCGCCAACCAAGCCATCAACCCCTATACCACGTTGGGTACGCTGGGTACGCGCCCCTACAACTTCGGTTCGACTTATGGCATGGGCTATTACATCAACACCTCGCCCAACCCCGGACTGACGTGGGAAGCTACCGACTCGTGGAACTTCGGTCTCGACTTCACCCTCTTTGGCGGACGCCTCACCGGTACTGCCGAATACTACATGCAATACACCAACGACCTGCTGCAAAACTTGGGTCTTCCTGCCACATCGGGTGTAAGCTCGGTATTGGCCAACGTGGGTAAGACCACGAACAAAGGTTTTGAGTTGACCCTGAACGGAAAGATTCTGGAGAACGTGAACGGCTGGTCGTGGGATCTGGGCTTTAACCTCTACACCAACAGCAACAAGATTACGTGGCTGGCATCGGGCGCCAAGAGAGACGAGGGCAACGGCTGGTTCGTCGGCTATCCCGTCAACGCCATCTACGACCACGAAAAGATTGGTCTGTGGCAAGCAGGCGACCCCTATCTGGACATCTTGGAGCCGGGTGGCAACGTAGGTATGATTAAGGTGAAGTATCTGGGCGAGTACAATGCCGACGGTTCGCCGGTACGTGCGATTGGCAACGACGACCGCGTGGTTCGCTCTGCCGACCCCACCCTGCAAGGCGGTTTCAACACCCGCGTGGCTTGGAAGAACTTCGACCTGACCATGGTGGGCGCCTTCAAGGCAGGCGGTACGCTGGTAAGTACCCTCTATTCGGGCAGCGGCTACCTGAACATGCTCACCGGACGTCGCGGACAGGTGAAAGTGGACTACTGGACGGAAGAGAACACCGGCGCCAAATACCCCAAACCGGGTGGTGCACAGAGCGGTGACAACCCCAAATACGGAGGCACGCTGGGCTACTTCGACGCTTCCTATCTGAAGATTCGCGCCATCACCTTGGGCTACAACTTCGAAGGCATGAATTGGGTAAGACGCAACTTGGGCGTACAGCAACTGCGCCTGTATGCCACCGTACAGAATCCGTTTGTACTCTTCTCGCCCTACCACAACGAATCGGGTATGGACCCCGAAACCAACAGCTACGGCAACCAGAATGTGGCGGTGGCAGGAAGCAGCAAACAACTCATCATTGGTACCAACGCACCCGCTACGCGCAACTACATGTTTGGTCTCAATTTAACTTTCTAAATCATTGTGCATCATGAAATCGATACGTAAAATATCTTTAATCGGGGCAATGGCAGGCACATTGTTCTTGGGAATAGGTTGCTCGGGTATATTGGACGAACAGCCGCGCACCAACTTCACCCCCTCTTTTTATGAAAACGAAGCCGGTGTAAAAGGTGGTATCACCGCCATGTACACCCACTTGCGCTATATCTTCGGACAGGCTTACTGGTACAACAACTGCGAAACCGGCACCGACGAGTATACGTGGGCACAATCTGCCGACGGCAACTTCAAGGCTTCCGACCTTTCGGGCTTGGACGAACTCAACTCCAGCAGCAGCCGTTCGGATGCCATCTGGGGAACCGCGTTCTCTAACATCAATACGGCCAGCGGCATCATCGAGTTTGGCGAGAAGCTGAACATCGACAACTCGTTGCTGGCAGAAGCCAAGTTCTTCCGTGCCTTCGACTACTTCTACTTGGTACAGACCTTTGGCGGCGTGCCGCTCGATTTGGGTGCAGGCGAATTGAAGCTCAACACCAGCTCAAACCGTACGTCGGTGCGCAACACCGTGCCCGAGGTCTACACCCGCGGCATCTTCCCCGACCTGCTCACCGCCATCAACGACTTGCCCGACAACTTCCGCGAAACCGGTACGGCTACCAAGACCTTGGCACGCCTCTATCTGGCAAAGGCTTATCTGACCTATGCGTGGTGGTTGAAGAACCCCAACGACATCCCCACCTACCCGGAGACGCCGCGCACCGACCCCGACGGGAAGAGTGCCGAATGGTATTTCCAAGAGGCTTACAACGTGGCGATGGCTGCCATCAACAACCCCGGTCCGTTCGGCTTGCGTCCTACGTTCTACGAGGTGAATGCCGGACAGTTCGACCGCAACATGGAGCTGTTGCTCTATGCCGACCACACCGAAGCCAACGAGACCTACAACGGCGCCAGCTTGTCGTATGGTAGCGGCGGCGCTCCCGACAACTTCTCGGGCTGGATGGTGACATGGAACTATCCGAATATGGTGATTGGTGGCGACGCGTCGTGGACGGCAAGATTCAATCCCGTACAACGCGAAGCTGCCCAGTGGGGCGGACGTCCCTGGACCCGTATGGCAACCCCCATCGGCGTATTCACCAAGACCTTTACCGACAAGACCAACGACTCGCGCTACGACGGTACGTTTACCACCGTGTTCCGCGGCAACTGGCCTAAGGGAGGTACGCCCAACGCCGTAGGTTATGCTGCCAACGGCATGACGGTAGCGCCGGGTGATGCCATCCTCTCGTTCTTGAACGAAGACCCCGCCACGCCTGTGGATTACACCGAAGCAGCTAAAAACATCGTAGGTGGCGGCGTACTGCCCGGTCGTGCCGACTTCGTGATTGCGCCGAGCAACATCAGCCGTCTGCGCTATCCGGGTCTGTGGAAGCTCGGTCCGTATCGTACCGACAACGGCACCGGTCTGGGACAACCCAACGCCGGTAGCACCCGTCCGTACAACATCGCCAAGTTCTCCGAACTCTATCTGGTGGCTGCCGAAGCTGCCGTGATGGGAGCCACGGGCAGCATGAGCGCCCGCGACTTGGTCAATGTGCTGCGGGCACGTGCCGGCAAGTGGAGCTTCAGCAATGCCGACAATGCCGAGAAGGTAGCCGACTTTAGCACGGAGATGACCGCTGCTACACCCGCCGTCATCGACATCAACTATATCCTCGACGAACGCTCGCGCGAGTTCTTCGGCGAAGGCTATCGCTGGTTCGACCTCGTTCGCACCCAGAAATGGAACGAATATGCCGATACCTACGAAATCGCAGGCATCAACGCCACCGATACCCAAGCCGAGACCTTCCAACGTCAGATCGAGAAGTTCCACTATCTGCGCCCCATCCCGAGCGGACAGATAGACGGATTGGATATGACCGACGAAGAGAAAGCCGCCTATCAGAATCCGGGCTACGTGAACTAAACGAATGCTTCGGCATTCCTCACACAAGAAGGTGTGTCAAAACGCAAACCGCTTTTCGGTTCCCCTCCTCCACGGGAGGAGGGGTGCCCGCAGGGCGGGGTGGTAGGATGATTAAATGGATGGATAAATCGGTGTTTTATCCGACCACCCCGTCGCTCCGCGCCACCCCTCCTGCCGGCAGGAGGGGAGTTTGGAGAGTTTTGACACACCTTCACTTTAATATGAAATGTTCTGACAATAAATAGAGGATGGAGAGGTATGTATAAGAGTAAGTGCAGATAGGTCGTATACCTGAGCTTGTCTGGTCGTATACCTGACACCCTCTGGTCGTATACCTGACACCCTCCGGTCGTATACCTGACATCACCCCCTCCAGAGCCTATTGTAGGGCATCCCAATCAACCGCGATGCCTTTTACGGGAAAAGCACAGAAAAAGATTCACTTTTCTGGTTCCTCTGGTCTGTCATGTGGGGCAACATGTTCTACCACGACGACCCACGCAACGGCGCACTTGCCCACGAGATGGGCATCGTCTTTTTTGCCTTCGCCACGCTTGCCATACACTGCCAAACAAGAAGCTCTGGCAAATGCAAGAGGGTGAAAGCAAGTCCGCCATCCCCCAATGCTCTCCAATAATACAAACTAAAAAAACAAAAAAAACAACTTTATGCGGCAAGCGTGCAAGAAATCTAAAATTAATCGATACCTTTGCCTTGAAATTCAACATATAGCAAGATTATAGCCGAATATTGATAATGAGCTTCTTGGAAATACTGTTTTGGATAAGCCTTTGCCTCGTATTTTACACATACATCGGATATGGTATTCTTATCTACTTAATAGTCAAAATTAGAGAATGTTTTCGTAAACCTGCCCTTCTGCGTATACCGTCTGATGAGGCGCTGCCCCCGTTGACGCTGTTCATTACGGCCTACAACGAAGAGGAGGTAGTGGACAAAAAGATGCGTAATACGCTTTCTTTGGATTATCCTTCCGACAAACTCACCATCCTTTGGGTTACCGACGGCAGTAACGACCACACCAATGAGCGGCTGGCTGCGTGGACGGAGGCGACTGTTCTCTTCCAACCCAAACGGCAAGGCAAGACTGCTGCCATGAACCGAGGTATGAAGGCGGTAAAAACACCCATCGTCGTATTTACCGATGCCAACACCACGCTCAACAAAGATGCCTTGCGCGAAATAGCGCGTGCCTTTACCAACCAGTATGTGGGATGTGTGGCCGGCGAAAAGCGAATCGCCGTACACGATACCGACCATGCTGCCGCAGGAGGTGAAGGTCTCTACTGGAAATACGAATCTGCCCTGAAATCGTTGGACGACAGAATGACCTCTGCCGTCGGTGCAGCCGGCGAACTCTTTGCCATACGTCGGCACTTGTACAAACGAATGCCGACCGATACCCTGCTCGACGACTTCGTACTCTCTTTGCGCATTGTGATGCAAGGATTCAAAATAGCCTATTGCCCCTATGCCTATGCCGTAGAAGGAGGGTCTGCCGATATGCACGAAGAACAGAAGCGCAAAGTGCGTATCGCAGCCGGTGGCTTGCAAGCCATCTGGCGGTTGCGACCCCTGCTGAACCCGTTCCGCTACGGCATGTTTAGTTTTCAATATATCTCGCATCGGGTATTGCGCTGGTCGATTACCCCCATACTGCTGTTTTTGCTCTTGCCGCTCAACATCGCGTTATTGGTAACCCACACGCACACGATGCTGTATGCCGTGATACTGCTCTTGCAGATACTCTTCTATCTTGCCGGCATACGGGGATATTTGCTCTCACAAAAAAATATAAAGAACAAATGGCTCTTTGTGCCCTATTATTTCCTATTTATGAATGTAAATGTTATCAAAGGAATGGTATATCTCTCCCGACGTAAAGATCACTCGAACGGCTCATGGGAAAAATCACAGAGACGTTCCGAATAGAGTGTTAAAGAAAGAATAAGTTAAGCTATGATTAAAAGTATATTGAAAGACATCGCAGACAAGCAACGGTCGGATAAGTCCGGCATTGGCATGCAGATGGAAAACGCATTGTACCACTCTAAGGAGCATATCTTCGCCGCCAACGAGGAGGGTACGCTCTTGTTTGCCAATGAACAATGGCGGAGATATCATAATTTAGAGGATTCCGAACCATTGGCAGACATCAAACTGATTGATGTCAGTCCGGTGATCAGCAGCAACGGTCAGTGGAAGCGATTGGTAGAAAAGCTCAAAAACCAAAAGAGGTTCGGCATTGTCCTCTCGAACCCCATGCCGCTCTATCCGGAGTTTGAATCAATCGATATCACACTCTATTATGTCTCCGAGGGCAATGGCAAGAAGGGTACTATTTGGGGATTTGAACGCGATAATACTTTGAACATGCGACACGAACAGGAGATGGAGCGCGAAAATGAAGAGTTGAGAGAAGCCAAAGAGAAAGCCGAAAACTCCGACCATAACAAGTCGGCGTTTCTTGCCAACATGAGCCACGAGATACGTACTCCACTCAATGCCATTGTCGGATTTTCGCGCATCATTGCCGAAAGCGACAATGCCGAAGACCGGAAGAACTACTACGATATGGTTGCATCCAACAGCGAACGGTTGTTGCAACTCATCAACGAGATACTCGACCTCTCCAAGATGGAAGCCGGGCGCATTGAGTTTGTGCTGGCTCCCGTGAAGGTGCACCAGATGTGTAAGGAGGTGTACGAAGCACATGTGTTCCGTTGTCCCGAAGATGTAAAACTGATATTCGAACCGTCGGACGAGAATATACGCATCTCTACCGATAAGAACCGAATCATTCAGGTACTCTCCAACCTGATAGGCAACGCGTTTAAGTTTACCACGCACGGAAGCATCTCTTTCGGATACCGACGGACAGGCAAGGTGATAGAGTTTCACGTCACCGATACCGGCGCGGGCATTGCGCCCGAGAAGATAGATACGGTGTTCGACCGCTTCGTGAAAGCCAACAATACCGTGCAGGGTACCGGATTGGGATTGTCGATCTGTAAAACGATCGTAGAGAAGTTGGGTGGCGACATCTCGGTGGTTTCGGAACCCAACAAGCAGACGACCTTCAAGTTTACCCTTCCCAACAGATTGGACGAGGCTGAAGATATACCTTCGCTGTTCGATGCACCGACTGAGAAATCATCGGCAGCTCCGGTTGCCGGGACGGAAACCTCTGCCGCCACTCCGACAACAGCTCCTGCCGCAGACGACCCCGACCAAAAGAAAACAGTGCTCGTTGCCGAGGACGAAAACTACAATTACATTCTCGTCAAAGCTATCCTGTCGAAGAAATACAATCTGGTACATGCCGAGAACGGTCTCAAGGTCGTCAGCTTGTTCGAAGAGGTAAACCCCGACGTCATCCTGATGGATATGCGTATGCCTCAAATGGGAGGACTGGACGCCACGCGTATCATTCGTCAACTGTCGCCCACCGTACCCATTATCGCATTTACCGCTTTCGCTTTCGATCAGGACAAGCAAGCCGCCTTTGAAGCCGGATGTAACGACTTCCTTACCAAGCCCTTTAAACAGGAAGACCTGCTGGACATCATTGTGAAGTGGATCAATCGAACGTAAGAAAGTCTGAACTATTCCTTCCCGATTGATTTAGAATGAAGCGTTGAACTTTTAATGCGTTAGCTTGTTTTGCTACATAGTAAATAACTAAATAAATAACCATTAAAATAGAAGAAACTATGTCTGAAACAAAAATGCAAGGAAAGCCGGTACAGATGATCGGTACATTTGTGCAGGTAGGGAGTGTTGCTCCTAACTTCGACTTGGTCAAAACAGATCTCTCCACCTTCTCTTTGAAAGAGCTGAAGGGTAAGAATGTCATATTGAATATTTTCCCCAGTCTGGACACGTCGGTTTGCGCCACTTCTGTGCGTAAGTTCAACCAACTGGCTGCCGGTCTGCCCGACACGGTGGTGCTGGCAATCTCCAAAGACTTGCCTTTTGCCCACGCACGGTTCTGCACTACCGAGGGTATTCGGAACGTTATTCCGCTGTCGGACTTCCGCCGGTCCGATTTCGATGAGGTGTACGGTCTGCGCATGATCGACGGTCCGCTTGCCGGGTTGTTGGCACGTTCGGTCGTTGTAATCGGCAAAGACGGCAAGGTGAAATATACCGAGCTGGTACCCGAGATTACACAGGAGCCTGACTACGAAAAGGCGCTCGCAGCGGTTAAAGGCTAATATAATTTATTAAACAATACTACATAGCGTTACACCGTTCCTTCCACACATGGCTCAAGTGGGTTGTGCACATCAATGGCACAATCCACTTTTGTTTTGTGCTATTTCCGACACAAAAGCAAAAAGGCGTGTCGGAAATGATACTTTTGAGCCTGCCTTGCCTATATGTGTCGGTTTATGATAATCGAAATGGGAACTTTTTCCCGTAAACAGACATATATTTAATCTATCCGGGTTGGCACGAATGTGTAAAGGTGATTATCTTTGAAGCACAAAAGAGACACAATATACACGATTGACACATAGCAGACAGACAGTACAACTTATCTCGAGAGGCAGACACAAATGTACAGAGTGAATATCTTTTATCCTGCTACTTTGCACGACAAAAGTTGTAAACCCGATAGTTTTGCGGTAGCAAGGCTGTCGGGTTTACAACTTTTAGTAAAAAAACGCTTCTGCATGGGTGTTGCTTCTGTATGAAGTTGTATATTTGCGGACTAATAGTGGAAATATGATAACGTCGATCAAAGAAGTAACGCGTGATGCAACCTGTTAAAGAGAAGATTATCTTAGGCATTGACCCCGGTACAACCATTATGGGTTATGGCGTGTTGCGCATTAGCGGCGTGCATCCGGAGTTGATAGCCATGGGTATCATCGACTTACGGAAGTTTGCCGATCATTACTTGAAGTTGCGACATATCCATGCACGTGTATTGAGTATCATTGAGAGTTACCTACCCGATGAAGTGGCGATAGAAGCACCTTTCTTCGGAAAGAACGTGCAATCCATGTTGAAGCTGGGACGGGCACAAGGGGTCGCTATGGCGGTGGCGCTGAGCAGAGACATCCCGATTACCGAATACGCACCGCTCAAAATTAAGATGGCGATTACCGGCAACGGACAAGCCACCAAAGCACAAGTAGCGGATATGCTGCAACGAATGCTCCATATTGCGTCGGCTGATATGCCGCGGTTTATGGATGCTACCGACGGACTGGCTGCTGCCTATTGCCACTTTTTGCAAATGGGACGCCCCGCTACCGAAAAGGGATATAGCAGTTGGAAGGATTATGTTGCCAAAAATCAACCTCACAAACTTAATGATGTAAAAAGTAAATAATAACACTGTGTTCCAAATGAAATCGAATCAACTGATATGGATGGGAATGGCTGCTGCAATATGCTTTGGCTGTATGCCTAAGAAGAACGAATATAGTTCTTACGAACAGTACCCTGTGCGGGAGGACAATCTGACGGAGATGCAATACGACCGGCAAAATACCACCTTTACCTTGTGGGCACCTACTGCCGATGAGGTAAAGGTGTCGCTGTACGACACCGGCGAAAGGGGAGCTGCCTACGAAACGATACCGATGGCACGCGATAAAGACGGAACGTGGACGGCGTTGGTGGGCGCCGACCTGTTGGGGAAGTTCTACACGTTCAATGTGAGGATCGGTGAGAAGTGGTTGGGCGAAACACCCGGCATCAATGCGCATGCCGTAGGAGTCAATGGCAAGAGAGCTGCAATCATCGACATGCAACTGACCAATCCCGAAGGGTGGGAACAAGACCGGCGACCGCCGCTCGCATCGTGGGCTGATGCCGTGATTTATGAAATGCATCACCGTGACTTCTCCATTCATCCGTCGTCGGGCATCAAACACAAAGGCAAATTTCTGGCATTGACCGAAGAGGGTACCTTGTCGCCCGACAAACTGGCTACGGGCATCGACCACCTGAAAGAGCTGGGAGTGACGCATGTACACCTGTTGCCGTCGTACGACTTTGCTTCGATTGACGAAACCCGCTTGGACGACAACCGATACAACTGGGGCTATGACCCGCAAAACTACAATGTACCCGAAGGCTCTTATGCTACCGATCCCTATAACCCCGTGGTGCGCATCCGTGAGTTCAAGCAGATGGTGCAAGCCCTGCACAAGGCAGGCATTCGCGTGGTGCTCGACGTGGTGTACAACCATACGTTCAATACTGCCGACAGTAACTTTGAACGCACAGTGCCCGGTTACTTCTATCGCCAGATGCCCGACGGCTCTTTTGCCGACGGTTCGGCTTGCGGCAACGAGACTGCCAGCAACCGACCGATGATGCGGAAATACATGATCGAATCGGTGCGCTATTGGCTGACTGAATACCATCTGGACGGCTTTCGCTTCGACCTGATGGGGATTCACGACATCGAGACCATGAACCGGATACGCGAAGCTGCTACCGCCATCGACCCCTCTATACTGATTTATGGTGAAGGGTGGGCGGCGCGCGAGCCGCAATATCCGCTCGATTCGTTGGCTATGAAAGCCAATATATACCGGATGCCCGGCATAGCCGCCTTCTCGGATGAGCTACGCGATGGATTGCGCGGTCCGTTTAATGACGACGCAAAGGGCGCTTTCCTGGCAGGCGTGCCGGGCGAAGAAGAGAGCATCAAGTTTGGCATGGTAGGCGCTATCAATCATCCCGACATCAACGGCAATTTGGTAAACTACAGCAAGACGCCGTGGGCAGAACAACCCACGCAGATGATCAGCTATGTCTCCTGTCACGATGATATGTGCTTGGTAGACCGTCTGCACTCCACCCTCTCTTACGACGCACCGCAGGTAGTGGCAGCGTTGGACAAGCTGGCACAAACGGTGGTTTTTACCTCGCAGGGTATTCCCTTTATGTATGCCGGCGAGGAGGTGATGCGCGATAAGAAAGGGGTGCACAACAGCTACGTGAGTCCCGATTCTATCAATGCCATCGACTGGACGCGAAAGGCTGAACATGCCGATGTCTTTGCGTATTACAAAGCTTTGATACGGCTTCGGCGTCATCATCAGGCTTTTCGGATGGGCGATGCCGGGCAGGTGCGCCAACACCTGAGCTTCCTGCCCGTTACAGGCGGCAATCTGATAGCCTTTCGCTTGGCAGCGCATGCCGGAGGCGATGAGTGGGAAGATATTATTGTGGCATTCAACAGTCGCAATGAATCGGCTTCGGTGACGATTCCCGAAGGCGAATATACCGTTGTGTGTCGCGACGGCGTGATAGACGAACGGGGATTGGGCACGGTAAGCGGTAAAACAGTCGATGTGCCGGGGCGTTCGGCAGTGATTTTGTATAAATAGGTATCGGATGAAAGAGCGAATCCTTGGTTTGGTTAAGATATACGTATGGTTCCTGCTGCTCTTCGTGTTGCAGAAGCCGCTGTTTATGCTCTTCCACCATTCGCTGTATGCCGATGCGGGATGGATAGACCGGCTGCAGGTGATGTGGCATGGCTTGCCGCTCGACTTGTCGCTTGCCGCCTACCTGACGGTGATACCCGGCTGTTTCGCTATCTTTTCGGTTTGGACGCTTTCCGACACCTTCCGTCGGATTTGCATCGGCTATTACGTGGTGATAGCGGTGTTGATGTCTGTTATCTTTGTTGTTAATATAGGACTGTACGGCTATTGGGGCTTTCCACTCGATGCCACGCCGCTGTTTTACGTTGTTTCGTCGCCCGCCGATGCGCTGGCAAGCATCACCTTCGGACAAATTCTTATGGGAGCAGGCGGCATGGTGGCTTATGCGGCGCTGCTCTGCCTGCTGTTTTATGGGGTATTCCGCACTATTTGGAAGCGGTTGCGGTTGCTCTATGATCGCATTCGGGCAACGTGGGTGCTGTTGTTGCTCACGGCATTGCTGTTCATCCCCATTCGGGGAGGCTTTTCGGTGGCAACGATGAATGTGGGGCAGGTCTATTTCAGTAACAACCTGCAGTTGAATCATGCTGCCGTGAATCCGATATTCAGTTTGATGGAGTCGCTCTCCAAGCAAAAGGATTTCGGGAAACAATATCGTTTTATGTCGGCAGAGCGGGCAGACGAACAGATGCGGCAATTAGTCGACCCGGCTGTTGCCGCAGGCGACAGCGCGACCGGCGCATTGCGCGACACGCTGTTCACCATGCAGCGCCCCGATGTGTTGATTGTGATTCTTGAAAGTTTCTCATCGCACCTGATGGCGTCGCTGGGCGGTATGCCCGATGTGGCGGTGCGTCTCGACAGTCTGTCGCGCGAGGGTGTGCTCTTCACCCATTTCTATGCCAACAGCTTCCGTACCGACCGCGGATTGGTGTCGATATTGAGCGGCTATCCTGCCCAGCCCACTACGAGTATCATGAAGTATCCGCGCAAGACGCAAAACCTGCCGTCCATAGCCGGCGCTCTGCGTAAAGTCGGATATGAGACACATTATTATTATGGTGGCGACGCCGACTTCACCCATATGCGCTCCTATCTCATGGCATCGGGCTTCGGTACGATTGTAAGCGACAAGGATTTCCCCGTCTCCGAGCGTTTGAGTAAATGGGGCGTTCACGACCATCTGGTGTTCCGTCGTTTGTTGCAGGAGTTGCAGGAGGCGTCGGCAGCCGACAGTGTGCCTGCCCTTCGCGTGTTGCAGACCTCGAGCAGTCACGAGCCGTTCGAGGTGCCTTATCGGCGTTTGGCAAACGACCGTTTGAATGCGTTTGCCTATACCGACAGTGTGGTGGGCGACTTTATCGACCGGTTCCGTCGCTTGCCGCAATGGGAACGCAGCGTGGTGCTGCTGGTACCCGATCACTTGGGGGGGTATCCTGAGCATATCAGCAATCTGACGGAAGAGCGTTACCGAATCCCCCTGATTATTACAGGCGGTGCTATATGCCAACCCCGACAAATAGAGACCTATGGCAGTCAGCAGGATATTGCCGCGACGCTGTTGGCGCAGTTGGGACTGCCGCACGGAGCGTTCACCTTCAGCAAAGACCTGCTCGACCCTGCATCGCCTCACTTCGCTTTCTTCACTGTGCCCGATGCGTTTGGTATGATTACGCCTCAGAACAGCTTGATATACGACTGCGCCACCGGCGCAGTGGCAGTAGACGAAGGTAGCGATCGGGGAGCCAACTTGCTGTCCGGGCAAGCTTACCTGCAACGATTGTATGATGATTTAGCAAAACGGTAAAGATGAACGCGCTCGAACTCGATAACGACCTTTTTTTCTTCCTCAACGGAATGCACAACAGCTTCTGGGATAGCTTTATGTATGTGTATAGCGGCAAGTTGATATGGATACCTTTGTACGCAGCGTTGCTGTACACGTTGTGGTACAACTTCGGCTGGAGGCGGGTGTTCTTTTATGCCTTATTGGCTATCGGGCTGACCTTTCTGCTGACCGACCAGATAACGGTTTCGTTGATTCGTCCTTATGTCGGTCGTTTGCGCCCGACACATGCCGTGCACCCCGATGGCGAGCTGGTACACATCGTCAACAACTATCGCGGCGGGCTTTACAGCTTTCCATCGGCTCATGCTGCCAACACGTTCGGATTAGCATGTTTTGTATGGATGTTGTTTCGCAAATGGTGGCTCACCCTCTTTTTTATGGGGTGGGCAGCGCTCACCTGCTATTCGCGCGTTTATCTGGGTGTGCACTATCCGGGCGACTTGCTGGTCGGGGCATGGGTCGGTCTGCTATCGGCTTCGTCGGCATATCTCCTGTTCCGACTGGTGAGTCGGTGCCGTCGCGCGGAATCCCCATTGAATCGACTCTATATACCTGTTTGTGTGGGAGGATTGACGGTTGTGGGGATATGGGTGTATGCCGTGGTGGGTCTCCTGATATGACACATCGCACCACCTTATGCGAATGGATACTTAAAAACATATTTGTATGAAACAGATTATCGACCTGAATACGTGGGAACGGAAGGCTAACTTTCAGTTCTTCACGGGTTTTATCAATCCGTGCGTGAATGTGACGTGCGAAATCTCTTGTGCCGACGCCCGTGAGGTGGCACATCGTCGCGGCGAATCGTTCTTTATCTATTACCTGTATGCCATCATCGAGGCGGTCAATGCGGTTGAGGCGTTTCGCTACCGGCTCGATGGCGAAGGGCGTATCTTCTTGTACGACCGCATCGACGTGTATGTGCCGGTGAAAGACAAAACGGGTGGGTTTACTACGGTGCGCGTGCCATATAATGACGATTTTGCCCGCTTCTATCAGTCGGCACGGGAGCAAATAGAGAGTGTCGACGAACACGATCCCTACTCGGTGGAGGCAGGCAACACCGAAACCGATGTGGTGGTGGTGAGCGCTATTCCCCGACTGCCTTTTACTTCGGTTACCTGTACGCAGATGCATAGCTACGGCAATGATTATCCGCTCTTTGCCGTAGGTCAGCTCACCGCCGATAACAAACTGCCGATAGCTGCCTGTGTGCATCATGGCTTTGTTGACGGCGAGCATCTGGTGCTGTTCTTCGACCGGATTCGGGCAACGCTGGAACGGATCGGAAAATAGAGATATTTACGGAGTAACGGGTGTCTCTTCGCGCACTTCATTGCAGTGCGAGCAGGGCGGCAGAATCATCAGTTTGTTGTGGGTGCACATCAGCAGGAAGGTGCTGCGATCTATATTGTAGTAGAGGAATTCGGGCAGCTCGGTGAGCGATGCGAGGTTTCCCTGCGGGTCGGTATAGACCAGTGGTCGTTCGTTCCACACATTGCCTTGTACGGAGATGAACATGGCAGGTGCACCGGTTGCCGTAACGCCTGCCACGGCTACCTGAAGGTCCTCGGTGACGCAGACGCAGGTGAAACGGCAGGCGGGGTAGTAACCGTCGTAGTGCGTATTGAAGTCGAAGACCGTCCAGTTGATACCGTCGTTGGTACGGACAATCTCGCCGGCATCGGTTACGCCGCAGCAGGTCTCACTGTTTGCCGAGAGGGCGGTGAGGTTGCCTTTAATCGGTAGCTGCGTTCCGCCTATCAGCCGGTCGCCGTCGAAGAAAAGCAGGCTGTGGTCGGGCGCGGCTTGCAGAAGCACTCCTTGGTAGTAGGTGCGGATGGTGTCGGGGGCGACGTTGGTAGCGTTGGAAAAGAGCGGGAGAAAGCCGATCAAGAGAAATAGAAGAAAACGCATATGGGAGTACGGGTGTGTGTCAAAAGCGGACTATCAATAGATAGTCCGCTTTGAATGTGTTATGGTTAGTTCTTTATCTTAAAGTAATCGAACGATACCTTGAACGGCGGCTGCGGCGCTGCGTTCTGCGGCGTGTTCCGCATGAAGGCACGCATCATGGCAGGCATTACACCTTCGCATGCCAGCAGTCCTACTTGAATATCTTTCAAGACATAGTTCACGGCGCCTACCTCTTTGAACTTCTTGCCGTCGGGCGAGACGTAAGCGGTATAGGCATCGCCTTTCTTCACCAAGCGAAGAACGAGGGTGTTGGCAGAGGTGATGATCTCTTCCATGCTCAGCGTCACGGCAGTTTTCTGCTGACCGTTGCTTTCTACCATCAGCTCTACGGAGCCGGGCTGTTCGCCTTGTGGCTGTCTGCCGAAACCACCGCGGCGGCTGAAGGCAGCGCGGTAGGTGAGCTTCACAAAGTTGTCGTCGTCCTGATAAGCTACAAGACCTGCATTCTGTGCGAAGCCCGAGGGGCGTTTCTCACACGTCAGCTTGGTCTCGATCGTCCAGTCGGTGTTGGCGCTTTGCAACAGCACATGGGCTTCGTTGGCCGTGTCGGCGATGTCGCCTTTGGAGGCCGTCAGGGTGAGCTTGCCGTCGGCAAGTTCGAAGGTGGCATTGTCGCGCACCCAGTGCCAGGGCGCGGCAAGCGCAGCCTTGTCGAACTGGTCGGTCGTGCCCTTCACGCCGAAGTTGATGACGTAGCTCTTGGCATCGTTGGTCTTGCTGTCTTTCAGCGATACAACGGCGGTGCCGGGTACGGCTTGAGCCTGTATGGTCTCAACGGCGATGGCTGCATCGGCAGCGGTCGCTTTCACCACGGGGGTGGCAGCGCCGGCTTTCAGCAGATAGCTGTACTGCGGCACGTCGGCTTTGAAGCCGGGCACGGCTTTGCCGTCGACGGTGATGGAGGCGATGTTCAGGTTGGGCATCACTTTGACGGGATACGAATCGCGGCAGGTAATACCGTCGATGGTGACCGATGCGTAGATGGTGGCAACGCCCGGAGCAACGGCGGTTACTGTGCCGTTGGCATCAACGGTGGCTACACCCGTGTTATTGCTGGTGTAGGTCACGGTTGCCTTCGACAGGTCGTAGAACGAATCGTCGGTCATAGAGGCGCTCAGGATGGACTGACCGGTTTGTCCGGCAGTCATCACCATCGATGTGCCTTCGACCACTGCCAGTTTGAGGCGGGGTTTGAGGCTTCCGCTCATGGTGGCACTCAGCGTGCCGCGAATGTCTTTGGACGACGCGCCTACTTCGAAGATATAGCGTCCGGCATCATACATCATGCGGTTTTCTTTCATGTCCCAGAACCAGAGGTCGGCACAATCTACGGGGATGCACACCGTGCGGGTCTGTCCGGCGGGGATGGTGACGCGCTCGAAGCCCTTTAGGCGTTTGATGGGGCGTTGCAGGCTGGCGGGGGCGTCGGGAGTGGAGACGTAGAGCTGCACCACTTCGTCGCCGTCGCGCTGTCCGGTGTTGGTCACGTCGACGCTGACGGTCAGTTGGTCGTTGGGCGTCATGGTGTTGCGGCTGATGCGGAAGTTCTTGTAGGCAAAGGTGGTATAGGAGAGACCGTAGCCAAACTCATAAGATACCGGCTTGTCGAAGTACCACAGCGTGCGTCCGTTCTTGCTGCCGTCGCCGCGCAGGGTGTAGTCGGTGATGGCAGGCAGGTCGGCAAGCGACTTGTACCAGGTGGCATTGAGCTTTCCACCCGGGTTGATGTCGCCGAAGAGTACCTCGGCAATGGCATCGCCTTGTGCTTGACCGTTGTAGCCCACCCAGAGGATGCCCGGGATGTTCTGCAAGTCTTTGAAGTCGTCTACTTCGACGCAGCCCAATGTCTGCATCACCACGATGGTGCGCGGGTTGACGGCAGCTACTGCCTTGATGAGTGCGGGTTGGTTACCCGGCAGGAGCAGTGTCAGACGGTCGGCCTCTTCGGTGGCGGTCTTCTCGTCGGTGCCTACAAACACGATGGCGACGTCGGCAGCCTTGGCGGCTTCGATCACTTTGGGGTCGATGGCATCGTCTTCGGGTGCTTTATACACCAGATAAAGGGTCTGTGCGCCGGTGAAGCCCATGCGGTTGATCTTGGCTTTCATCGGGGTGCTTTGTCCGTATACGCCACCTACTTGCTTGCCCGAAGCGGCAGTGGCTTCGATGGTGCCGAGCAGTTGACCTTCGGGCGAACCGGTGTGTATCTCTACGATACCGCCTTCGGTGGGGATGTTGATGCCGACGGTGATGCTGTCGACGTTCACCAGGTCGATGTTCTCGTAGGCTGTCCACGATCCGTCGTCGATGGTGCGTACCTGTTCCTCGGCGCCCATGCCCGAACCTACGGTGATGCCCGGCGATGCTGCCGAGTATTTGGTGGCATCATGACGACTGACGCTTCCGTTGGCTTTCTTCAGTGAGAAGTTGGCTACGTAGAGCAGGTTGCTCTTGCTCTTGGTGCTTCCGCCGCTGGCGTGTGTCACCTCAACGTTCAGCTCGCGTGCCTTGACATAGCTCTGGATGCCGGCGAGGGGGGTGATCATGTTTGCCTGTTCGGGGCGACCGGAGTAGGGACCGAGTTCCACTTCGTTCGACTGCGGACCGAGGACGGCAATCTTACGTACCTTGGCAGGGTCGAGGGGCAGAATCTGCTGCACGTTCTTGAGCAGCACGGGGGTCTTGGTGGCAAGTTCGCGCGCCAGGGCACGGTTGCCCGGTGAGTTCACCACGTTGGGTTGCAGCACGCTGTAGGGCACTTTGGCTTGGGGGTCGAACTCACCGGTGCGCATCCGCACGGTGAACATGTTGATCAGGGCGCGGTCGATGTCTTCCATCTTCAGTATGCCCTGTTGCAGGGCAAGGATGGCAAAGCGCTGATACACACTACCACAGTCGCTGTCGACACCTGCCATCAGTCCGTAGGCGGTAGCCTCTTCGCCGGTTTTGGCATAGTAGTGACCGGTGTAGATGTCTTCGATGGCGGCGCAGTCGCCCGTGATGTAACCCTTCATGCCGTAGGTGCGGCGGGCGATGGAGTCGAGATAGAGGCGGCTGGCAGAGGTGGGTACGCCGTTCACCGCGTTGTAGGAGGTCATGATGGAGGGCAGTTTATCCTCCTCGATGAGGTACTTGTAGGGGGCGAGGTAGAACTCGCGCATGTCGCGCCCGTCCATGTTGGAGCTGCTGACGTGGCGGTCGAACTCACTGTTGTTGGCAAAGTAGTGCTTGGCAGTGGGGACGGCTTTGAGGTAGGTGGGGTCGTCGCCCATGAAGCCCTGCACGAAGCCGGAGGCTATCTGGCGTACCAAGAAGGGGTCTTCGCCGTAAGATTCGCCGGTACGTCCCCAGCGGGGGTCGCGGATGGGTTCAACGACGGGCGACCAGTAGGTCAGTCCCTTGGTGCCGGTGCCGAAGATGGCGCGTGCCTCGTCAGTGATGGCAGATGCCATGCGTTTAGCCAATTCGGGATCCCACGTCGAGCCGATAGCTACGCTGTTGGGGAAGGAGGTAGGCGAGGAGAGTCCCATCGATGGGTTGGGACCGCCCAAGATGCCGTGCAGAGCTTCGCTCCACACGTTGTAGGCTTTTATACCCAGTCGGGGAACGGCAGCCATGCTGTTGCCCAGCAAGCTCTGTTTCTCCTCGAGGGTGAAGCGCGATACGAGGTCGGCAGCCCGCTCTTCGAAAGAGTAGGCGGTGTTCTGGTAGATGGGAAGTTGCGTGACGGGGATGGGGTGGTCGTCGGCAGGACGGAAGGCGGTAAGCGCTGCTACTCCGGCAAGGACGCACAAGCCCGTCAAACTTTGTTTGATACGTCTGTGTGTCATAAGTATTGGGATATTTTTAGAGAGGTGATAATTTAAACATACTTACTTCTCTTTCTTCCAAAGCTTGCTCATGTCTTCGAGCGTCTTGCCCTTGGTTTCGGGTACCAACTTCCATACGAAGATGGCAGCTATCACGCAGATGATGCCGTAGAGTGCGTAAGCGAACATGTGTCCGAACTTGTCGCCCATCTCGCCCAGCTGCATGTTGTACATCGGCACGAAGGTAGAAGATACGATGAAGTTGAAGATCCACTGGAAGGCGACCGCGATAGCCACCGCAGCGCCACGAATGGTGTTGGGGAAGATTTCGGAGATGAGCACCCAGCATATCGGACCCCAGCTCATCATGAAGGCAGCGCTGTAAACCATGATGCATACGACCGGAAGCAGCGGCGGCACGCCCGTAGCCACGTTGCTGATAGCTACGCCGGCAGCGCCCACAGCCATGCCCAGCGAGCCGGTAATGAGCAGCGGTTTGCGTCCCCACTTCTCAACGGTGAAGATGGCAAGCAGTGTGAAGAGGATGTTGATGACGCCCATGATAACTGTCTGAACCATCGGGTTACCCATGTTCATGCTCTCGAAGATGCGCGGGGCAAAGTAGAGCACGGCGTTGATACCCACTGCCTGTTGGAACACACTCAGCATGATGCCGATAAAGATAACCAACCAACCGTAGGTGAAGAGCTTCTCGGTCTTCTGTGTGGCAGTCGACTTGATGTCTGCCAGAATTTCTTTTGCCTTCAGGCTGCCGTTGACTTTGGTAAGTACCGACAGCGCTTTGGCATCCTTGCCGCAGAGGGCGAGGTAGCGCGGTGTCTCGGGAATGAGCAATACCAGCAGCGTGAAGAGTCCCGCAGGCACTGCTTCGCTCACGAACATCAATCGCCAGCCCGTAGCAATCGTCCATGCAGCTGCATCGGGGTTGATGAGCTGGTTGACGTCGTTGACCACCTGAATCACCGGATTGGCATGCGACCCCAGAATGAGGAAGTTGACAAAGTAAACCACCAACTGACCGAAGATGATAGCAAACTGATTCCACGACACCAGCGTGCCGCGAATGCCGCTCGGAGCCACCTCGGCAATGTACATGGGGCAGATGGCTGATGCCAGTCCCACGCCGATACCGCCCAAAACGCGATAGAGATTGAAGGCTACCAGCAGCGAATAGGTAGGCTCGCCGTGATTGAAGAAGAGAAATTCGGGGTTGTATGAACCCAGCGCCGACAGGAAGAAGAGAATACCGGCAATAAATAGCGATTTCTTACGTCCGTAGGTAGAGGCGAAGAAACCCGACAGTGCGCTACCGATAATACAGCCTATCAGTGCGCTCGAGGAGGTGATGCCGTGTATGGCATCTGTATAGACAAAGTCTTTAGCACCCATGAAGAATGCCTGCAAGCCTTTCTCTGCACCCGAGATGACGGCGGTGTCGTATCCGAAAAGCAATCCGCCGATAACGGCGATCGATACAATCGAAAAGAGATACGCTTTGTTGCCGCTTTCTGTGGTATTTTTCATGAAAATATAAGTTGTTTGAGTGAATAATAAAGGAAGGAGTAACGGGAAGGAGAAGTAATAAGAGTAATCGGAGTTAAAGGAGTTAGTCTTCCTAACCTCTTTAACTCCTCAAACTCCTAATATTTAGCAATACATATTTACGATTGCCTCATACAGCTCCTGCTTGCCGCTGATCTGCTTAGGCTCGCCATTTGCTTTGGCATACTTCACGAGGTCTTCGAGCGAAAGCTTGCCCTCTTCGTATGCTTTGCCCTCGCCTGCGTCGAAGGATGCGTAGCGCTCCTTGAACATCTGGCAGTAGGGTGATTCCTCAAGCAACTTGGCAGCATCTTCGAGCGCACGTGCCATGGCATCCATGCCGGCGATGTGAGCAATGAAGATGTCTTCCAGGTCGGTCGAGTTGCGACGGGTCTTGGCGTCGAAGTTGGTACCTCCGTTGCCCAATCCACCGTTGCGGATGATTTGCATCATGGCTTGTGTCAGTTCGTAAGCGTCAATGGGGAATTGGTCGGT
>JAISIN010000057.1 GCA_031262085.1 Prevotellaceae bacterium | reverse complement strand
ACGCTACAAAGGGTACCTTTGTGCTATACAAAGGTACCCTTTGTCATTCTAAACCTATATCCCCGGTTCCATCAGGATAGGGGAAAGAACTATTAAGCCTATATTGATTAAAGAAGAGAATTCTACGATCGAATATGCTGTAAAAGCAAGTCTTTTACATTTTAGTGTAGATTGGACATAAAACTTCTTATTTTCAGCATCTTACGATTTGCGGGTCAGGAGTTCTGAACTTACGCAATTTTATATCATTCAGGCTCTTTGACTGCGGTAGTTCAAAGAGCCTGAATGGTTTTTTGGCAAACTGTAAGGGCAGCATTCAGTTCAGTAAATATTGTGCAATTACATGATTATTACTAAGGTACCGAACAAAGAATATTGTGTCATTATCATATTTATAAATATTGAAAAACACATACCACATAGTATTTCTATTCTTTCGGAATGAGGCATAATACATATTGCTTCCATATCTATCAAAATAGGAGGGAGCTATTTTCTTCACTTTGCTTGGCAAATTAAAACTGATATCTTGAACTAAGTCATTGACATACATTGATGCACTCTCGCGAAATCCAAAATAATTCTTCTTATAAAGGATATCAATAAGTTCATATATGTATTCTTCAACTTCCGGCAAAAAAAGCACAGTCATTGTTTAATCAGTTTTTCTATTCTCGGCAATAGTTTAGCGAGGAGTTCATCGCTTGTGATGCCGCGATTAAAGTCATGGGGCAAAGCTGTATCAGCACATTCTATGTCGCTTGCAACAGATGCACTTTGATAGGATTCATACGGTTCGTGTACTGCCGTCGGCTGCATTTCTTCCGTTTCTCTGTTATATCTTACTTTCATAACTAAATTCCTTCTTTTCACTTATTATCTCTCAAATCTTTCACCCGCACCGCCTTGCCTTCGCTTTGCGGCAACGAGCCTTTCTTGACCAACTTCAGTTTGGGCGTTACCAGAATTTCATCTTTGAGCTGTCGGGTGATTGCCCGACGCAGATTCTCCAACTCGATGTAGTTGTCGGTGGAGAGTTCACTCAGCTCCACCTCGACCATTATTTCGTCTTGGTTATTGATTGTTTCGAGGGTGATGAGGTAATTGCTGCCCAGTTCGGGGAACTGCACCAGCGTCTTCTCTACCTGCATGGGGAAGATGTTGACTCCCTTGATGATGAACATATCGTCGCTCCGTCCTTTGATGCGGTCGATGCGCAGGTGTGTGCGTCCGCAGGGACATTCGCCGGGCAGGATACGTGTCAGGTCGCGGGTTCGATAGCGCAGCAACGGCATCATGGTGCGGTCGAGGGTGGTGAGCACCAGCTCGCCTACTTCGCCGTCGGGTAGCGGTTCGCCGGTTTCGGGGTCGATGATCTCTACGAAATAGCAATCCTCCCAGAAGTGCATGCCGTTTTGCTCGGTGCACTCGAAGGCGACGCCCGGTCCGTTCATTTCGCTCATGCCGAAGCTGTTGTAGGCATGCACGCCGAGCAGGCGTTCAATCTTCTTACGTTGCTCGTCGGTATGTGGCTCGGCTCCGATAACGAGGGTACGCAGCGAGGTGCTTGCCGGGTCGATGCCCTCCTCCTGAAACACCTCTGCCAAGCGGATGGCATAGCTGGGTATGGCATGCAGCACGGTGGTCTTGAAATCTTGAATAAACTTAATCTGCCGCTTGCTGTTGCCGGCGGCAGCAGGTACGGTGAGCGCGCCCAGCCGTTCGGCGCCATACTGAAAGCCCAGTCCGCCGGTAAACATACCGTAGCCTGAACTGTTCTGAAACACATCCGACCGACGCGCCCCTACCATGTAGAGGCAGCGCGCCACCAAGTTTGCCCACGAGTCGAGGTCGTGTTGCGAGTGTACGATCACGGTGGGCGTACCCGTCGTTCCGCTGGACGAGTGCAGGCGCACCGCATCTTCGCTCATGTTGCCCGACACCATGCCGAAGGGGTAGCAGGCACGCATATCGGCTTTGGTGGTAAAGGGTATCTTCCGAACATCGTCGACGGTGCGGATCGATTCGGGCGTAATGCCATGCGCGGCAAACACCTTACTGTAATAGGGCGAATGCGCGGCAATGGCTATGGTCTTACGAAGACGTTCTAACTGAAACTCTTGTAGTTGCGGGCGCGGCATCGTTTCGATGTCGGCTTCCCAGTATTTGCTATTCATGGAAAAAGGGAGGGGGAATTAAATAATTAATAATTAAAAACTAAAAATGGGTATCGTAACGGGACTGCCCCACTCCCCTCCTCCCGGGAGGAGGGGTGGTAGGCGAAATGGAGTCGATTATATCATCTTCTCAGCAATCTCTTTGCCGGCTGCGAGGGCTTTTTGGTTCATCTCGACGATGGCGTCGCCTTTTCGACCGAAGATGTCGCTCACGGCCGTCAGCATCTTGGCAAAATCGATACCGAGGAAGGGCGTACAAGCTCCCAGCAGCACCATGTTGGCTACGCGGATGGAGCCTATCTCTTTGGCTACTTCGTCGACATTGAGCACAATCTTGTGCGGAAGCTTATCGAGTTCGGCACGAATGGCAGCCGGTTCGGGATAGTTGGGGATATTGACGAAGGGGGTCTCGTTGGTCACCAACCAGCCGTCGCTGTTCAGGTAGGTCAGGTAGCGCAACGACTCCATCGGTTCGAGGGAGATGATGAGGTCGCACTTGCCCGACGGGATGAGGTCGGAGGCAATGGGTCGGTCGCTGATGCGCAGGTTCGACTGTACGTCGCCGCCGCGCTGGCTCATGCCGTGCACTTCTGCCTGTTTCATGTAAAGCCCGTCTTTGAGGGCGGCGTTGCCGATGACGGTAGCAATGGAGAGGATGCCTTGTCCTCCTACGCCGGAGAGTATAATATCTTTCTTCATGGGTGAATTACTTCTTTTGATGTTTACGTTTGAGCGTCTGAATACACTCTCGACGAGGTATGACGACCGACACGCCTTTGTACTCCAACTCTTCGCGGAGGATGCGGCGCATCTCGTCGTAGTTCTTCTTCAAGGGAATCACTACGCGGATGTGCTCGGCGGGTACGCCCAGTCCGCGGCAGATCGATTCGAGGCGTCCGGTACCGGCCGAATCCTGTCCGCCGGTCATGGCAGTGGTTTCGTTGTCGGAGATGACGATCACCACGTTGGCGTTCTCATTGACACAATCCAGCAAGCCGGTCATGCCCGAGTGGGTGAAGGTCGAATCGCCGATGACGGCTACCGCGGGGAACAGTCCGCCGTCGGCAGCTCCCTTTGCCATGGTGATGGAGGCGCCCATGTCGACACACGAGTGGATGGCATGGTAGGGCGCTCCCGACCCCAGCGTATAGCAACCGATGTCGCTGAACACCTTGTGGTTGGGATAATCGGCTCGCAGCACTTCGGTAAGCACGGCATACATGTCGCGGTGTCCGCAGCCGTCGCACAGCGCAGGCGGACGCATGGCTACCAGCGAGGGTACGACAAACGCGGGGCGATTCTCTTTGCCTACGGCATGTGCCACGATGTCGGGGTTCAGTTCGCCGTCGGTGGGCAGTGTACCGTCTAATCGTCCTTTGACGGTGATGCCTCGTCCGAGTACACCTTTCAGTTGACGTTCCACAAAGGGTTGCCCGTCTTCGATCACCAAGATCTCGTCGCAGGCATCTACCAATTGGCTCAGTTGCTTCTGCGGCAGGGGGTATTGCCCAATCTTCAGCACGGGGTATTCGCAACCGTCGGGATAGCTCTCCATGAGGTAGTTGTAGCCGATACCACAGGCAATGATGCCCCGTTTTTTGTTGGGTGCGTCGATGTATTGATTGTAGGGAGAGTTTTCGGATGCTTCGACGAACAGAGCCTGCTTCTTGAGTAGCGCCTTGTAGCGTTGGCGGGCAATGCCCGGCAGCAAGATGTACTGGCGCGGGTCGCCGCCGAAGTGCAGGACATTTTGTGGTTGCACCTCTTTGCGTTCTACGCCTGCGCGCGAGTGTGCCAAGCGGGTGACGATGCGCAGCAGTACCGGTTCGCCCATCTGCTCGGAGAAGGCAAAGCCGCCGTGCACCATGTCGTAAGCCTCTTGCTGATTGCTCGGTTCATACATCGGGATGAGGGTGAAGTCGCCATAGAAACGGCTATCCTGTTCGTTTTGCGAGGAGTGCATGCCCGGGTCGTCGGCAGCGACTACCATCATACCTCCGGTGACACCTGTTACGCCGGAGTTGACAAAGCAGTCGGCAGCAACATTCATACCCACATGTTTCATACAGACCAATGAACGCTTGCCCACGAACGACATGCCGAGTGCAGCCTCCATGGCTGTTTTCTCGTTGGCAGACCAACGGCAGTGCACGTGCTGTGCGGCTGCTTCGGGAGCCGATTGTATGTATTCGGTAATTTCGGTGGAGGGGGTGCCGGGGTAGGCATATACGCCCGACAATCCGGCATCAAGGGCGGCTTGTGCAATGGCTTCGTCGCCCAAAAGAAGTTGTTTACTCATTATGTTCTGGTTATTAGAATTGTTTTTTGAGTTTAATGGGCGCAAAGTTAGGATTTTGGTTTCATAATCCGTTCAAAAGAGTCATGGAATCAACGAACAATCCCGAATTTGTCCGATTCGTGGTGATTCATTTCATCTGTGTGAGCGGTGCGCTAATGCAGAACTTCCTTCGCTGCTGTTATACCGCAAACATGCAACTATTTTTGCTTCGTAGAGAAAAATATCGTCGTTCTTGCATTCGGTTGCCGAAAAACGAATACTTTTGCGCGTATCATATTAAACACACTGCGTTATGAAGAAAAATTCCCGCTTCCCCGCACTATCGCTCATCTTTTTTCTTGCGATAGCTCTCGGTAGCTGCACCGGTAATAAGTACAGCTACGAAACAGTGCCCAACGACCCGCTCAAGGCACGCATCTACACCTTGGACAACGGTTTGAAAGTCTACATGACTGTCAACAAGGAACAACCCCGCATCCAGACCTACATTGCCGTGCGTGTAGGCGGAAAGAACGACCCTGCCGAGACTACCGGTCTGGCACACTACTTCGAGCACCTCATGTTTAAGGGTACCGAACTGTTCGGTACACAGAACTATGCCGCCGAGAAGCCCCTGCTCGACCAAATCGAACAGCAGTTCGAGGTGTATCGCAAGACAACCGACGAGGCTGCCCGCAAGGCGATCTATCACACCATCGACAGCCTCTCCTACGAAGCCTCTAAGTTTGCCATCCCCAACGAGTACGACAAGCTCATGGCTGCCATCGGAGCCAGCGGCACCAACGCCTACACCAGCTTCGACGTGACCTGCTACACCGAAGACATCCCCAGCAATGAGATCGACAACTGGGCGAAGATTCAAGCCGACCGCTTCAAACACAACGTGATTCGCGGCTTCCACACCGAGCTGGAAACGGTCTACGAGGAGAAGAACATGTCGCTCACCCGCGACAGCCGCAAGGTGTACGAAACTATGCTCAACGCCCTCTACCCCCATCACCCCTACGGCACGCAGACCGTACTCGGCACACAGGAACACCTGAAGAACCCCTCCATCACCAACATCAAGAACTACTATAAGGAGTGGTACGTGCCCAACAACATGGCGATCTGTCTCTCGGGCGACTTCGACCCCGACCGGATGATTGCCACCATCAGCCAATACTTCGGCGATCTCGTGCCCAATCCCGACCTGCCCAAGCTGACCATCACCCCGGAGCAACCCATTACGCAACCCATCGTGAAAGAGGTGCTCGGATTGGAAGCCGAAAACGTGACGTTGGCATGGCGATTCCCCGGAGCTGCCGACAAAGATGTTGAAGCGTTGCAAGTGGCGTCGATGATACTCTACAACGGACAGGCAGGCTTGATCGACCTCGACCTGACGCAACAGCAGAAGACCCTGAGCGCCTACGCCTCCACCATGATTCAGAGCGACTACAGCGCACTGGTGATGCGAGGCAGTCCCAAACAGGGACAGACTCTCGACGAGGTAAAAGAGCTTTTGCTGGGTGAATTGCAGAAGCTGCGCACGGGCGACTTCGACGAGAGCCTGCTGGAAGCCAACATCAACAACTTCAAGCTCAGCCGTATGCAGCAGTTGGAGAGCAACGACGCCCGCGCCGACATGTTCGTGGAGTCGTTCATCAACGGCACCAACTGGAGCGACGAAGTGACCGCGCTCGACCGCATGTCGAAGCTCACCAAAGCCGACATCATGGCGTTCGCCGACAAGTATCTGAAAGATAACAACTATGCCATCATCTACAAACGCCAAGGCAAAGACCCCAACGAGCTGAAGATTGCCAAGCCGCAAATCACCCCCATCGTGATGAACCGCGACACCGCCAGCGCCTTCCTCAAAGAGATTCAAGCCAGCCGGGTGGCACCCATCGAGCCGGTCTTCCTCGACTACAACAAAGACTTGAAGCAGCTCACCACCCAATCGGGCATCCCCGTGCTCTACAAGCAGAACACCACCAACGACATCTTCCAGCTGGTCTATCTCTTCGATATGGGGAACTACAACGACAAAGCGTTGAGCACCGCCGCCAGCTACCTCGAGTATCTGGGCACCCCCGACATGACACCCGAACAGATCAAACAGGAGTTCTACCGATTGGCGTGCTCGTTCTATGTGTCGCCGGGCAACGAACGTTCGTACGTCGTGCTCTCCGGATTAAGCGAAAATATGCCTGCTGCCATGAAACTCTTCGAGAAACTGATGGCAAACGCGGTGGTGAACAAGGAGGCGTATACCAATTATGCAGGGGATATTCTGAAATCGCGCAAGGATGCCAAGCTCAGCCAGTCGCAAAACTTCTCGCGCCTGACCAACTATGCCATGTACGGCGCCGATTCACCTGCCAAGTATATGCTCACGGAAGCCGAACTGAAAGGGATGAACCCGCAGACACTCGTCGACCTCATCCATGAGCTGAACAGCTACCGGCATCGCATCCTCTACTACGGTCCGGACAGCGACACCCAACTGCTGGGGCTGATCAATGCCGAACACAAAGTGCCCGAAACATTGAAAGAGGTACCCGCAGGAAAAGCGTTCAACTACCAACCGACCCCCGAAACCAAAGTATACATCGCTCCCTACGACGCCAAACAGATCTACATGGCGCAGATTTCCAACAAGGGCGATAAATACAGCAGCAACGTAGAACCGATTATGCAGATGTACAACGAGTACTTTGGAGGCGGCATGAACTCCATCGTCTTCCAAGAGATGCGCGAAAGCCGCGGACTGGCATACTCGGCATGGGCAGGATTTACCACCCCCTCTTTCTTGAAGTATCCCTACCTCTTCCGTACGCAGATTGCCACGCAGAACGACAAGATGCTCGATGCCATCCATACGTTTAACGACATCATCAACAACATGCCGCAATCCGAGAATGCCTTCAAACTTGCCAAAGAGGGACTGATCTCGCGCCTGCGCACCGAACGCTACACAAAAAGCACGGTGTTGTGGAGCTTCATCGAAGCGCAAGACTTGGGTGAAACCACCGACCCGCGCGCCAAACTCTTCAAAGACGTACAGGGCATGACGCTACAAAACGTGGTTGACTTCCAGAAGGAATGGGTAAAGGGGCGCACCTATATCTATGCCATCTTGGGTGACAAGAAGGAACTCAACATGACGGAGCTGAAGAAGATCGGTCCCGTTACGGAACTGACTACCGAAGACATATTCGGCTACTAAATGTAATCACAATGTCATATCGTTGACATGATAGCGTAATAAGTGTGTCATACCTTTGCGCCCGCAATGGAATTGACACACTTATTATATTAATTACAGTTTATGAACAGAATCATCCTCTCCGCTCTTGCCGTGCTGACGCTCTCTCTCTCTTCTGCCGTAGCACAAGAAACCAACACATCTTCCTCGTCATCCTCATCCCATCCGGCTTACTTGCCGGAAATCCACGGCACCATCCGTAGCAAATTTGAGTACCAGACACAGATGCAAGCCACGCGCTTTGAGGTACGCACCGCGCGTATCAGCGCTTCGGGCAATGTGTTGCCCATCGTCTCCTACAAAGCCGAAATCGACCTGTGCGATGAGGGACAGATCAAGATGCTCGATGCATACGCCCGTTTGGCTCCCCTGACCGACTTCACCATCACCGCCGGACAGATGCGCGTACCTTTCACCGTCGACGCTTTCCGCTCGCCCCACCTGCAATACTTTGCCAACCGCTCGTTCATCGCCAAGCAGGTAGGAAACACCCGCGACGTGGGTGTGACGCTGGGTTACTCATGGGGCGAAACGACGCCGATGATGCTCGAAGGCGGCGTGTTTAACGGCTCCGGACTGACCAATCAAAAGGTGTGGCACAAAGAGCTGAACTATGCCGCCAAGATACAGGCTTTGCTCGGGAATCGCCTCAACCTCACCCTGAGCACCCTGAGCATACAGCCCAACAAGAAAAGAATGACCTCCTACGACTTCGATATCTATTATCACACCGACCGCTTCCACATCGAAGCCGAATACCTGTATAAATCATATTCCGACAACGCCTTTGACGATGTGCACTCATTCAACACCTTTGCCAACTACGACTTGCCGCTGCGCCGCGTATTCAACCAGATGTCGTTCTTAGTCCGCTACGACATGATGACCAACCAAAGCGATGCCGTCAAAACCGACGAAGAGAGCGGCGCCTTAGTCACCACCGACTACAAGCGCCACCGACTGACGGGTGGCATCACCTTCAGTCTCACCAAAGCCTTTCGCACCGACCTACGCCTGAACTTCGAAAAGTATTTCTACCCCCAAGGCAGCATTGCCAAAGAATCGGAACAAGACAAATTGGTACTGGAGTTGATGGTGCGGTTCTGATAAGCTCAACAGAAAGCCTCCACCTCTTCGCACGTCACTCGTTCCCACGTCTTGAACTTTTTCAGGGCAACCACATCAAACTTATGCGACCAACACTGCGCCATGTTAGCCCCATTAGATTTGATGCGGTTGCCCTAAACGATTTTACCCAATCTCGATTAAACAAAATACATTTGTTCGTTAGAAATAAATTCATTGGGATAACAAAGAGAGGATTCTCAATTGACAATTCCCACAAAGTTTCTTATATTTGCACCGTCAGCTTAATTATCATTGATAGATGGATAAGAAACAATTTCAAGAACAGCACTGAAAGGATACCTTACGGATATTTATATTCCGATAAACAGAGCAGAAAACATTTAAAAATATAACAGATATGAATTTACAAAATTGTACTCCTGTATTATTCGTAAAAGATGCCGCAAAAGCAAAAAATTTTTATGCAGACGTGCTGGGTATGACCGTAACAGCCGACTTCGGTGGATTGAACTACACGTTCAAGGAAGGCTTTTCCGTATGGCAAATCATGGACGGTCACATTATTCCGACGACACTTGGTCGTGAAAACATAGAAAATGCAGCAAGCGCAAGCCGTTTCGAGTTGTGCTTCGAAACGCATGAGCTGGAGGGCATCTACCAAACCCTCAAAGAAAATAATGTAAAGTTCCTGCACGAAATCAATACGGAATTTTGGGGACAGCGTACCATCCGCTTTTACGACCCCGACGGACATTTGATTGAAGTAGGCGAAGCCATGCCCGCTTTCCTCCAACGGATTTTCGATGAAGAAGGACAAAATATCGAAACGACATCCCAACGTACCTTTGTACCGGTAGAGGGAATCAAACAGATTTTAGGATTATAACCAGAAAATAGAAATTCGATTACTTGGGAAGAGAACCGTGAGAGAGCATTGTGCAGATTGTACAAAAACCAGATGATGATGATTACCGAAACCCTTCAACAGCTATATACCCAAACCGTCGGCAGCATGCCGACAAGCATTACCGAGCTGGCTTCGTCTGGCTCCAATCGCCGCTACTTCAGGTTAATGGGTACGTCTGCCTCCCCTACCCTTATCGGTGTGAGCGGCACGTCGACCGAAGAGAACCGCGCCTTCCTCTACATGGCAGCGCACTTCCGCAGCAAAGGATTGCCCGTGCCGCAAGTCGTTGCCAAGAGCGACGACGACGCGTTCTATTTGCAAGAAGATCTGGGCGATACGCTCCTCTTCAATGCCATAGAGAAAGGACGCATGACCAGCATCTTCGACGAGGAAGAGAAAGAGTTGCTGCGCAAAACCATGCGCCTGCTACCTGCCATACAGTTTGCCGGAGCCGACGGCATGGACTTCGACGTGTGCTACCCGCAGGCGGAGTTCAACAGCCGCAGCATCTTGTGGGACTTGAACTACTTCAAGTACTGCTTTCTGAAAGCCACCGGCATGGAGTTTCAGGAAGACCGGCTGGAGGACGACTTCCAACGCATGGCAGACGTGCTGCTGCGCAGCAGCTCGGCGACCTTTATGTATCGTGACTTTCAGAGCCGCAACGTGATGATACACAAAGACGAGCCGTGGCTCATCGATTTTCAGGGCGGACGCAAAGGTCCGGTGTACTACGATGTTGCCTCCTTCCTGTGGCAAGCCAAAGCCAACTACCCCGACACGCTGCGAAAAGAGCTACTGCACGAGTATATCGAATCCCTGCGCAAGTATCAACCGGTAGACGAAGCCTACTTCCACGCCCAACTGCGCCACTTCGTGCTCTTCCGCACCATGCAGGTGCTCGGCGCCTACGGCTTCCGCGGCTACTTCGAGAAGAAGCCGCACTTCATTCAGAGCGTACCCTTTGCCATCGAAAACCTGCGACAGCTATTGGAGGAACCCTATCCTGAATACCCCTATCTGTGCGGCGTGCTGCACGAGCTGACCGAGTTGAAGCAGTTCACCGACGACCTGCAAAAGCGTCGCCTCACGGTGAAAGTGACCAGCTTTGCCTACAAGAAAGGCATCCCCGACGACCCCACCGGCAACGGCGGCGGCTATGTGTTCGACTGCCGCGCCGTGAACAACCCCGGCAAGTACGACCGCTACAAGCCCTTTACCGGATTGGACGAACCGGTGATTCGCTTTCTGGAAGAGGATGGAGAGATACAAACCTTCCTCGAACATGTGTATGCCCTGACCGATGCCTCCGTGAAACGATACATGGAGCGCGGATTTACCAGCCTCTCCATCTGCTTCGGATGTACGGGCGGGCAGCATCGCTCGGTATATGCCGCCCAGCATCTGGCAGAACACCTCAACAAGCTGTTCGGCGTACAGGTCGTCCTGATTCACCGCGAACAGAACATCGAACAAACCTTCAAAGCCCGATGAAAGCCATGATTGTAGCGGCAGGATTGGGCACCCGCCTGCGTCCGCTAACCGATACCCTGCCCAAGGCGCTGGTACCCGTAGCCGGCATACCAATGCTGGAGCGTGTCATACGCCGACTGAAGGAGGCAGGCTTTACCGACCTCACCGTCAATATCCATCACTGGGGCGAACAGATCCTCGATTTCCTGCATACACACCACGACTTCGGTACCACCCTCCATATCAGCGATGAGCGCGGCGCACTGCTCGACACCGGCGGAGGAATCAGAAAAGCCCGCTCTTTTTTGGATGGCGACGAGCCGTTTCTGGTACACAATGTAGATGTGATTACCGACCTCGATCTGCACGCTTTCTACCAACATCACCGACAGAGCCATGCCGACGCCACGCTGTTCACCAACCATCGACGCACCTCCCGTTATCTGCTGACAGATACCGACGGCAGACTTTGCGGCTGGACCAACCGCTCGACGGGTGAGGTGCTACCTGCCGACCTGATTGATCCCGACACACGCTACCGGACGAAAGCCTTCGGGTGCGTACAGATGTTATCGCCCGCTATCTTTCAGTATATGGATACGGCAAACCTGCCCGACAAATTTTCCATCATTCCTTTTTATATAAGCATCTGCCGGACGGCACACATACAAACCTGCTCCGGACAGAGCCGGTACTGGTTCGATATAGGCAAACCCGAAACGCTGGCAGAGGCGGAGCAATATCTTCTTACCCATCAGAATAGCTGAACACACTGTTGCTTGAAGCCCTTGAACGAACGAAAGATTATACATATTGACATGGATGCCTTCTATGCATCCATCGAGCAACGCGACAACCCGGAACTGCGCGGCAAGCCTGTAGCTGTGGGACATGCCGAGAAGCGGGGCGTGGTAGCAGCTGCCAGCTACGAGGCGCGCCGCTACGGAGTGCGCTCGGCAATGCCGTCGCTACGTGCCATGCGGTTGTGCCCGTCGCTCTTGTTCGTTCCCGGACGCATGGAGGTTTACAAGGAGGTATCGCAACAGATTCACGACATCTTTCACGACTATACCGATGTCATCGAACCGCTGTCGCTCGACGAGGCTTTTCTGGACGTTACCGAGAACAAGCAGGACATTGAGCTGGCGGTAGATATTGCCCGCGAAATCAAGCAGCGGATACGCGAGGAGCTACATCTGGTAGCATCGGCAGGCGTCTCGTACAATAAGTTTCTTGCCAAGATCGCCTCCGACTACCGCAAGCCCGACGGGCTGTGCACCATCCATCCCGATCAGGCGTTGCAGTTCATCGACCGGTTGTCCATCGAAAACTTCTGGGGGGTAGGTCCGGTAACAGCCAAGAAGATGCACAGCTTGGGCATTCACAACGGCGCCCTGCTGCGCGAATACTCCGAGGAGGGGCTGACACGCATCTTTGGTAAGGCAGGTACCATCTACTACAACTTTGCCCGAGGCATCGACCTGCGTCCGGTGGAGGCGGTACGCATCCGCAAGTCGATCGGATGCGAGCACACCCTCGAAACCGACATCTCACGCAAGTCGTCGGTAATCATCGAACTCTATCATGTCGCCGTAGAATTGGTGAGTCGCTTGCAACAGAAGGATTTTGCCGGAAAAACACTGACGCTGAAAATCAAGTTCGGCGACTTTCAGCAAATCACGCGCAGCATCACGCAGTCGCAGAATCTCGCCACACTGCCCATCATTCTACCTCTTGCCAAGCAACTGCTGGCTGAGGTAGAATATGCCGAACATCCCATTCGGCTGATTGGTCTTTCGGTTTCCAATCCGCACGAAGAGGGCAAAGAAGAAGTGGAAAACGGAACTGAGAGGTGGATACAGCTCCGGTTAGCGTTTACAGATTGATCAGATGTTCTTCTTTATCTCATTGAAATATTTGTCTAATCCGACGCGCGCATCTGCCAGCTTGTCTTCCCAGTGCTTCACCGAGTTTTGTCCCAGTATGTCGGTAACAAACTTCACCGAGATGAACGGGATTTTCTTCTCGCGACAGACAAATGCCTGGGCAAACGATTCCATATCTACCACATCGCCTTTCACGTCGCCCAGTTCGGTAAGAAACGTATCGCCGGTGTTGCAGACACCGTTCTCAGTCCATGTTTTACAATATCCTTTCTCTTCGAGCAGAGCAGTGGTATCGATCTCATACTCCACACCAAGCGCTGCGGCAGCCAACATGTCGCGATCGATAAATTTGCGACACACCACAATGTCGCCTATCTGCCGGTGGATAGTACCCGCTGTGCCCAGATTAATAACCAAATCAGGTTTTGTCTGGTCGATAACAGTAGTAAGATAATAGGCAGATTTCACCTTGCCTATTCCGGTACGCAGATAGCCGATGTGTACCTCTTCCCCATTGATAATGCCGGGGAACTTCAATTCTGTAAATTCGCCTTGTACGGCGTAGGTAACTAAAATATTCATGATATACTTTTTTTGATGCGCAAATTAACACAGATTTTCTCACATATCGGTGAAACGTTTCAGAAAATTTGCTTGATACAACCTATTGAGACTTAAAATCCGGAGTGTTCTTGCCTGTTCTCGTACTTCTCGATGCCGCGATTCTTTTCGCCGGTGTACATCCACTCTATTTCGTCGGCATGTTCCTTTCCTGTCCGGTCGCGAACTACGGCGCGAAGCACGTTCTTCCCTTCAGCCAATGCAACGCGGTCGAACACATAATGTACGGCAGTATATCCCTGTCGGATACCGGTCAGCTCTTTGCCGTTGAGCGTAACGGTGGGAGCGCCCACGTTGGAGTAAACGGTTACAGTGGTCATGCGCTTCTCGCGGTCGGTATTGCGGCGTCCGGTAAGGTATACCACCGGTTCGCTGCTCCAGTTGGCTTTATACCAAAAGTATGCATCCTTTTTCATCTTGCGGTCGAAGGTCACCAGCCCCTTCATGTTACGGGCAGGCACCCCTCCCCGCGACCACATCGGGCAGGCAAAGTCGAACATATTCCACAGATACGAAGCTATGATATAGGGATGCGCAGCAATGGTTGCCCATTGATACTCGTGCGTTTTGGTTTGAAAGCCTTCGGGGTAGTACTGTCGGGTATAGTTGAGCGATTCGCCCAGATACTCCGTTTGATGGGCAAGGTTGGCATCGGCGCCATACTCGGTCAACATCAGTCGTTGCCAAGGGTAATCTTTCTCAAGCCCTTCTATCCAAGGGTCTATATCTTGAATTTTCTTTTCGTACCATCCGAAGTACCGGTTCATACCTTGGATGTCGGCATGCTGATTGACCGGATGTTCGGCATGTCCGTAGCCATTGACTGCTGCCGTGTAGCGGTGAGGGTCTTCGGTTTTGGCAAGGTCGTGCAGCGAAGCCGTCAATGCTGCGGTATAGTCGGTGGGGCTATACACCTCGTTGTGCAACCCCCACACATAGATAGATGGATGGTTGAAGCTCTGTCGTATCAATTCGCGCAGTTGGCAGTGTGCATTTTCCCACTCCTGTCCGGTTACGCGGTTGACGAACGGTATCTCTGCCCAAACAATCAGTCCCAACGAATCGCAGCGCGAATAGATATAGTCGGACTGTTGGTAATGGGCGAAGCGCACGGTCGTAGCACCCACATCCATGATCATAACAAGGTCGGCATCGTGCTCTCTGCCGGTCAACGCACTGCCCAATCCCCACCAGTCTTGATGCCGGGTAACGCCATACATGGGATATTTGACACCGTTCAGAAAGAATCCCTTTCCGGCAACGGCTTCATATCGGCGTATGCCCAGCGGTTGCACCACCTCATCGACCACCTTGTTGTTACGTAGCAACTGCGACACCACCTTATATAAATAAGGGTCGGGACGCCCCTTCCACAAATGCGGGTTGCGTAGGGTGAAGCGCGCAATGTAAGCCTGTGTACCTTGCGGAGTGAGATCGAACGACTGCCGGTGAGTAGCAACCGGCTTGCCGTCGCGGGTATAGATGGTGTTTACCAATGTCAGCGGGTCGGGAACCAGGCTCGCGTTATCTACCTTTACCTTCACGGTGATCTCTGCCGACCTCTTTGAGACGTTTTCCTGCGTGATATAAACGCCCGCAGAGGCACAATCGGTCACGCTGATGTTGCTCTGCTCCGTCACAATCAACCATACGGGGCGATATATGCCTCCATATACACCGAAGAGTTGGTGGTTGACGGGAATTACATCGGGTCTCGACGCATTATCGGCTTTTACGATAAGGGTGTTCTCGGCACCCGGCTTCAGGGCAGTACCTATCTCTGCGACAAAAGCAGCATAGGCACCCCGATGGCTGCCTGTCAACTTGCCGTTGACATAGACTTCGGCACAAGCTCCTACCCCCTCGAAGCGGAGGAATACTCGCTTGCCTTTCAGCTCTTCGGGACAGAAATAGCTCTTCCGATAGTAAGCCGCACCTTCGTAAAAGTGGTTGACACGGGTCTGCATATCTTCGGCGTTCCACGTGTGCGGAATGTCGACAGCTTCCCATTTGCCGTCCCACTGCGCGGCAGCTTTCATGGGGTCGACGGCAAATGGTCCCTTTTTAAACTCCCAGCCCGAATTGAACGAACTGATGCTCCGCGCAGCTGCCGTCGCAACAAATCCGGCGATCACCAGCAAAAACAGGACTCTCTTCATGCCGGCAGCTCATCAAGCTGACAGTCGGCAAGCATTCGTGTCAGCGGTTTATAAATTTGCTTCATAATATTGGGGGTATTCAGTGAAAACGATGTCGGGGGCAAAGGTAATTATACTTTCAACAAATCGAACAATATTCGCAGCATACTTGCAGAAAGGAGCTATCGGTTTTGATTTTTTAACTGCCTATTCCCAATAATCTTTTGTGATACGCCGAAAAAGTATCATCTTTGCAAGCGATTTTTCCTGCTTTGCGAAAAACCGAGATATAAGTGGATTTATAAAACAAGAAAATGATAAGTAACAGACAGGCACTTGTAGCCTTCGTTTTCCTGATACTGTCGGGAATGGTGACGGCGCAAAACAATACCAACTCTCCCTATACGCGCTATGGCTATGGACAACTCTCTGATTACGGCTCGGCTAACAGCCGCGGCATGGGGGGTATAGGTTATGGATTACGAGACAGTTATTACATCAATACAGCCAACCCTGCTGCCTACACTGCGGTCGATTCGCTTACCTTCATGTTTGATGCCGGTATATCTCTACAAAACACAAATTTCAGTAATGGTGCTCTCAGGCAGAATGCCAAAAACTCCAGCTTCGACTATGTGACCATGCAATTCCGACTGAGCAAATTCATGGCTATGAGTGCAGGTATGATGCCTTTTTCAAATATAGGATATAATATGACTACCACACAGGAAGACCCCGACGTGAGCGGTAACTACAATGTTACGACCTATTCGGGCGACGGAGGATTGCATCAGCTCTATTTGGGGTTGGGTGTAAAACCGTTCCGTAATCTCTCCGTGGGTGCCAATATATCTTATCTGTGGGGCGACTTGAACCATACCACCAACATGAGCTTCCCCGCCAACAGCACTGCCTTCGGATGGACGGAAGCCACAGTAGCCTCCATCAAGAGCTACAAGCTGGATTTGGGCGCCCAGTACACCCACCTATTCGATAAAAAACATGCCGCAACGATAGGCGTAGTGGTATCGCCCGGACATAATTTGGGCAACGATTCATACATACAACGCCAATTGGGAAGCTCCAATACCGGCTATACCACCTCGACTCGCGATACGGTATTCACTATGGGTATTCCGCTCACATTGGGCATAGGAGCCACCTATACTTACAACGACCAGCTTATTGTAGGCGCCGACTTCACCATGCAAGAGTGGGAGAAGACCACCTTTATGGACAACCCCGATGCCTTTTGCCGACGTACCAAGCTGGCAGTAGGTGCCGAATACATACCCAATCCGATGGGACGAAGCTATTTTTCGTTCATACGCTACCGTGTGGGGATGTACTATTCGCAACCTTATTATAAGATACAGGGGCTACGTGCCGCCAAAGAGTTCGGCATCTCGGCAGGTATTGGTCTGCCGCTGCCCCAAACGCGCTCTCAAATCAGTATATCAGGACAATATATACACACGCAGGGTTCCGAAAGCCGGTTTGTCAACGAAAACACATTGCGCATCTGCATTGGCGTGACATTCAACGAACAGTGGTTCTGGAAGCTAAAAGTAAAGTAAGTAACCATATACATACATTTTATGATGCAAAAAACTCAATTATTATTCAATACAATGAAAATGAAGACACTCATGGTCGCTACGCTCCTTCTGGCAGGAGGAACGGCGACAGTTTCTGCGCAAAATCTGACGGAGGAACAGCAGAAAGAATGCAATGCGAATAGCAGTATCTCTACCGAGGCAACCAAAGCAGGTAATTATCAGGATGCTTATCTGCCATGGAAATCGGTACTCGAGACATGCCCTACTTTGAGGTATTACACCTTTACGGATGGCGCAAAAATACTCAAAGGTCTGATGAGTAAGATTAAAGACCGGAAGAGCGCCGACTATCAGAAGTATTTCGATGAATTGATGCAGTTGTATGATTTGCGTATCAAATACACTCCCGACTTTCAGGCGAAAGGAACCAGAGTGCCTTCGATAGGTACCATACAGGGAATAAAAGGTGTAGAGTATCTGGCATATTCGCCTACTCCCAATCTGGATACTGCCTACGGTTTGCTGAAACAAGGTGTAGATGCAGAGAAAGAGAATGCCGACGGATCGGTGTTGCATTACTTTGTAGACATGTCGCTCCAGAAGCTCAAAGCCAATCCGGCGTTGAAAGAGGAGTTCTTCCAAGACTACCTGACCGCTGCCGATTATGCCGAGAAAGCCTATTATGCCGAAGCCGATTCTGCCAGGAAGATGAAATTAGGCATCGTAAAAGATAACATCGAAGCCATGTTCATCAACAGCGGTACGGCCTCCTGCGAAGACTTGCAAGAGCTGTTCGGTCCTAAAGTAGAAGCTTCGCAAAACGATTCTGTGTACCTGAAGAAAGCCATCGCCATCATGAAAGTCATGAAGTGTACCGAAAGTCAGGCTTACTTCCAAGCATCATACTACATGTACAAGATACACCCCACAGCCGATGCTGCCGTAGGTTGCGGATACATGTCGTTCCAAAAAGGCGACTACGACGCTGCTATCAAGTATTTCGACGAAGCGATCAATCTGGAGAGCAACCCGGAAAGACAAGCACAAATAGCCGTAGCAGCCGCTGCTGCACTGATCGGTCAGAAGCGCTATTCGCAAGCCAGAGGTTACTTGTACAAAGCTATCGGTTTCAACTCCAAATATGGACAGGCATATATCCAATTGGCACAGATCTATGCAGCCAGCCCCAACTGGTCGGACGAATCGGCGCTGAACCGTTGCACCTACTTCGTCGTATTGGACAAGTTGCAGCAAGCCAAACGTGTAGACCCCAGCCCCAAAGTAACAGAAGAAGCCAATAAGCTGATCGGAGCGTACTCACAATATACCCCCAAGGCAGAAGACCTCTTCATGCTCGGCATCAAGAAAGGCGACAGGGTGGAAGTGAAAGGATGGATTAGTGAAACAACGACCGTTCGTTAACTTAAAGAACATAGCCATACTCATAGGGGGTATGGCTATGTTTTCTATCTGTTTCTCCTGCTCCGGAAAAAGCACCGTCATGGGCGAAGCCATCACCGAACGCGATTCGCTGCCGGTCATGGATACCGGAGGGGTTACTTCGCTTATATCCGATTCGGGTGTGACACGCTACCGCGTCAATACGCGGGAATGGTTGGTGTACGACCGCAAGAACCCATCGTACTGGGCATTCGAGAAAGGAATCTATTTAGAGAAATTCGACAGTCTGTTCAAGGTAGAGGCTTCGATCAAAGCAGACACTGCCTACTATTACGATAAGAAGAAGCTTTGGGAACTCATTGGCAACGTCGACATTGAGAACGTGAAAAACGAACGCTTTCAAACCCAACAGCTCTTCTGGGACCAAAACAGACACAAAGTCTATTCCGACAAGTTTATACGCATTACACAACCCGACCTCGACCGCATCATTACCGGCATCGGGTTCGACTCGGACGAACAAATCATGGTCTATACCCTGCGCAAGCCGCAAGGTATCTTCTATTTTGACGACCAACAACCCACCGTTCAGCCCGATTCGATACCTATCACGCCTGTCGATTCGCCCAATCGCACCTCAACAAATCCATTGAGTATCCCACCGAAAGCATCATGACAGCATCATGAATACCTATATCTATCTCTTAATAACGATGCTCTTCTCCGCCTTCTTCTCGGGCATGGAGATCGCATTTATCTCGGTGGACAAGTTGCGCCTCGAAATGGAACGCAGGAAAGGAGTTACCTCGAACATCCTTTCGTACTTCCTGCGCAACTCCAACAACTTCATATCCACCATGCTGGTGGGCAACAACATCGCATTGGTTATCTACGGCATCCTCATGGCGAAGGTCATCAACACCCATTTGCTGGACGGCTGGGTCACCAATGAGTTCCTGTCGGTACTGATACAAACCATTCTCTCAACCCTTATTATTCTGATCACCGGCGAATTTCTGCCCAAGAACCTGTTCAAAATCAACCCCAACCTAATGCTACGGCTCATGGCTTTCCCGCTGATGGTGTGCTACATCGTGCTCTATCCCATCTCCAAATTTGCCTCTGCCCTATCCTACCTCTTCCTGCGCATATTAGGGATGAAAATCAATCGGGAAGCCTCTACCAAAGCCTTCGGAAAAGTAGACTTGGACTACTTCGTGCAGTCGGGCATCGACAACGCCGACGACATACGCGAACTGGATTCCGAAGTGAAGATCTTCCAAAACGCACTCGATTTTTCGGACATCAAGATACGCGACTGCATCGTGCCACGCACCGAAATCGTGGCTGTCGACCTCACCGCTACCCTCGAAGAACTCAAAGCACGATTTGTCGAATCGGGCATCTCAAAGATATTGGTGTACGACGGAAATATCGACAATGTGGTAGGATATATCCATTCGTCGGAGATGTTTCGCAATCCGCAAGACTGGCGCACCCATGTCACCGAGGTACCTATTGTACCCGAAACCATGGCTGCACACAAGCTGATGACACTCTTCATGCAACAAAAGAAAACCATTGCCGTGGTGGTCGACGAATTTGGCGGGACAGCCGGCATCGTATCGCTTGAAGACTTGGTGGAAGAGATCTTCGGCGACATTGAAGACGAACACGATACCACAAATTATGTGTGCAAGCAGACAGGCGAACACGAATATGTACTCTCTGCCCGGTTAGAGATTGAAAAAGTAAACGAGACGTTCGACCTGCATCTGCCCGAATCAGACGAATACATCACCGTAGGAGGACTGATTCTGAATCGCTACCAGAGCTTCCCCAAACTGCATGAAGTCATTACCATAGATAATCTTCACTTCAAGATCATCAAAATGACTGCCACCAAAATCGAATTAGTGAAGCTGGAGGTTTCCGAATAATATGTGCAACTTATTCTTTTTTTAAAGAATAAAAACCTATCTATTCACAAAATTCGTATCTTCGTGCGCTCTAAACAAATAGGAAATCAAATAATAACAAAATTATATCAACAAAATGGCAACATTACAGAAGATCAGGTCGCAAGGACCTTTATTGGTGACTGTCATCGCTTTGGCTTTGTTCGCTTTCATCGCAGGCGATGCGTGGAAGGTGATTCAACCGCATCAATCGCAAAACGTGGGAGAAATTGACGGCGAAGAAATCTCTGCCACAGAGTTTCAAAACTTGTTGGAAGAGTACACGGAAGTGATAAAAATGCGCAACGGATTGGCATCACTTACCGACGAACAGAACGACCAGGCTAAAGACTATGTGTGGAGAAACTACATCAGCAACAAACTGGTCGAGAACGAAGCAAAGAAGTTAGGACTGACCGTAACCGACGCCGAAGTGAAAGCGATCATTGATGCCGGTACAGACCCTTTGCTGAACCAATCGTTCTTCTCAAATCCCCAAACCGGCATGTTCGACAAGGATGTGCTCAACCAGTTCCTCGTAACTTACGCCAGCCTCAGCAAGATGACCTCCATCTCGCAACAGCAAATGGATGAATATACTAAATTGTACAAATCATGGCGATTTATTGAGAAGAGTATTATCCAGAACCGGCTTGCCGAGAAGTATCAATCGCTCATCACCCAATCAATCTTCTCCAACCCCGTAGAGGCACAAGACAACTTCAATGCCCGCACGGCACAGTCGAACCTGTTGTTGGCTGCCATTCCCTATACCTCGATTCCCGATTCGACCATTACGCTCACCATGGGCGACCTGCGGAAAGCTTACGACGCACGCAAGGAAGAGTTCCTTCAAACGGTCGAAAGCCGTAACATCAAGTACGTCGATGTACAGGTAACCGCCAGCCCCGACGACCGCGCCGCCATCGAGAAAGAGGTTGAAGACTATGCCGTGCAGCTGGCATCGCCCGACACGAAAGACTATACCACCTTCATCCGCGGCACCGGTTCGGACGCGCCCTACACCGACTTGTTCCTCACTGTCCGTGCCCTTCCTACCGATGTGGCTGCCCGCTTGGATTCGGTAGCCCTAGGCAATGTGTACAAGCCTTACTACAATGCGTCCGACAACACGATTAATACCTTTAAGAAACTGGCAGTAGCCACCATGCCCGATTCTATCGAATTCAGGCAGATACAAGTGGTTGCCGATACGGAAGAGCGTACCCGCACGCTGGCAGACAGCATTTATCAAGCGCTGAAAGGTGGCGCCGATTTTGAAACGCTGGCAAAGAAGTACGGACAAACAGGCGCTTCTTCGTGGATTTCGTCTGCCTCTTACGAGGGTGGACAATATGATGGCGATAACCTCAAACTCCTACAAGCAATCACCGCGCTCGATAAAAACCAGTTGATCAATCTGGAGTTGATGCAAGCCAACTTCATCATTCAGGCTGTCGACAAAAAGAACCCTACTCCCAAGTACAAGGTAGCTGTGGTGAAGCGCGAAGTTGCTTTCAGCAAAGAGACCTACAACAAAGCCTACAACGCATTCAGCCAGTTCATTGCTTCCAATGGTACGCTGGATAAGCTCACCGCCAATGCCGAAGAGGCAGGCTATCGGTTGCTTGAACGCAATGATTTGACAAGCTCCGAGCATGGCATCGGCAGCATCCGTGCCACCAAAGACGCACTGCGTTGGGTGTTTGCCGCCAAGCCAGGCGAAGTATCGGGTTTGTATGAGTGCGGCGATAACGACCACATGCTCGTAGTCGGATTGTCGGCTATCAACAAAGAGGGCTATCGCCCGCTGGAGATGGTACGCGACCAGCTACGCTTCGAAGTGCTGAACAACAAGAAAGCCGAGAAGATACAGGCGACCCTCAAGAGCGCCGGCGCCACCTCGTTCGCACAGTTTGCCGCCCTCGACCACGCGGTGACCGACAGCGTGAAGCACGTCACCTTCAGCGCTGCGGCATACATACCGGCGCTGCGTAGCAGCGAACCGTTAGTGAGCGCTTACGCATCCGTTGCTACCGACGGACAACTCAGCGCCCCCATCAAAGGTAATGCAGGCGTATTCGTTTTGCAGCAATACGCCAAAGAGAATACGGCAGAGACCTACAATGAAGAGACAGAACTCACCTCCGTTGCCGCCCGCAACGCCCAATTGGCAGGACAGTTCGTCAACGACTTGTATCTCAAAGCCAAAGTAAAAGACAATCGGTATCTATTCTTCTGATACCGAGTTAAACGAACATGCTATCGCGTAGCATTGATAACAAGACAGAACTTTATTATTAAAAATTGTATTTTTTAATAAGCGAAAGCCGTTAGATGTGAATCTGGCGGCTTTTTTGTTTACCTTTGCCGCCATGATTAACCAAGCTACCATAGATCGTATTTTTGATGCGGCGCAGATCGTCGATGTTGTTTCCGACTTTGTCACACTGCGCAAACGGGGCGTGAACTACGTAGGTCTCTGCCCGTTTCACGATGATAAAACCCCGTCGTTCTACGTCTCCCCGGCTAAAGGATTGTGCAAATGTTTCGCCTGCGGAAAAGGCGGAAACGCCGTGCACTTCATCATGGAGCACGAACAGCTCTCGTATCCCGAGGCATTGAAATATCTGGCAAAGAAGTATGGCATTGAAATCAAAGAGCGCGAACTCACTCACGAAGAGCAGCAGATACAGAACGAGCGCGAAAGCCTCTTCGTAGTCAACAGCTTTGCCCGCGACTACTTCCGACAGATACTGACCCGACATGTAGACGGACGCAGCATCGGCATGGCTTATTTCCGTCAACGCGGATTCCGCGACGATATTATCGAGAAATTTCAATTGGGCTACTCGACCGACAGTCACGACGCGCTGGCACAAGAAGCGCTGAGCAAAGGCTACCGGAAGGAGTATCTCATCAAAACCGGTCTCTGCTACGAAACCGACGACCACCGGCTGCGCGACCGCTTTTGGGGAAGGGTCATCTTTCCGATACATACCCTGTCGGGCAAAGTGGTAGCTTTCGGCGGACGGGTGCTTAGCGGAGCCACCAAAGGGGTGAAGGTGAAATATGTCAACTCACCCGAATCGGAAATCTACCATAAAAGCAATGAGCTGTATGGCATCTATTTTGCCAAACAAGCCATCGTCAAGCAAGACCGCTGCTATCTGGTCGAGGGATACACCGACGTGATCTCCATGTTCCAGTCGGGCGTGGAGAACGTAGTAGCCTCGTCGGGAACGGCGCTCACGCCGGGGCAGATCAAACTGATTCATCGGTTCACCAACAACATCACCATCCTGTACGACGGCGATGCGGCAGGCATACATGCCTCATTGAGAGGTATCGACATGCTGCTCGAAGAGGGGATGAACATCAAGGTGTGCCTCCTGCCCGACGGCGAAGACCCCGATTCATACGCGCGTGCACATACTTCGGATGAGTTTCGCACGTTTATTGCCGAACACGAGACCGACTTTATCCGCTTCAAGACCCATCTACTACTTGAAGATGTCGGCAAAGACCCCATCAAGCGCGCCGAGCTGATAGGCAACTTGGTGCAGAGCATCTCGGTGATTCCCGAAGCTATTATACGCGACGTGTATATCAAGGAGTGCGCCCAACTGCTGCACATCGAAGACAAGCTGCTGGTATCGGAAGTGGCAAAGCGGCGTGAACAATACGCCGAAAAGCATCCGCCGCGACCGGTGAGCACCACCCCGTATACAGCAAGTCCTGCCGACAACGCCACCACTCCGAAGAGTACCGTGACCAACCCGCCGGTCGCCCCCCCCTCCCACCCCGACGAGTATGTATCGCTCATTCCGCAAGAGGGCAAAGAGGAGCAGGCTTTCTATCGCTATGAACGACAAATCTTGCAAATGGTGGTGCGCTACGGCGAACAAGTGATGTGCATGATGGAAGATGAAGACGGCAACCGGCAACCCGTCACGGTGATAGAGTTTGTGATAGATAGCCTGAGAGAAGACGACCTGGCTTTTCACAATCCGCTGCACCGGCAAATGCTGAACCAAGCAGCAGCCCATCTGAACGAGGAGAGCTTTGTTGCCCGACATTACTTCGTCACCTACCCCGACCCGAACATCAGCCGGTTGAGTTCAGACCTGCTAAGCGACCGCTACCAACTGAGCAAGTATCACTCCAAATACCAAAAGGTGGTAGCCGACGACGAGCGCCTCGACGAACTGATACCCCGATTGATGCTCGACTTCAAGAACGCCATTGTATCGGCAGAGATAAAACACACCCTGTCGGCGCTGCAAGACCCGGCGGTTGCCAACGACAACGAGCGGTGCGACGAGTTGTTCAGACACTACCGGCGAATGCACGACATACAACGGGAGATGGTAAAAAGATTGGGCGACCGCGTGTTGCTGTAACTCTAATTGTTTTCTAATTTCCTTCTAATCGTTCTCTAACGGTTTATGGGTGAGGCTACATCTACTTTTGCAGTCTCACTCTATCTCTCATATTAGACTTTTACAACTTCTAACAGATATAAAACCGAGACGATTATGATTAGAAAAAAGCAACAACAACTCCAGTATGTCTTCAATGCCGAAAAAGTATTTCTGGTATCTGCACAAACCACCAAGAGCATCTATCCGTACCTGAATACGTCGCGCAACGGGCTGACTGCCCAAACCGTAGAACGCCGGCAAGAGAAGTACGGCGCGAACGAAATCGTACACGAACGCCGCAAGAACCCGTTTATCGGTTTCATCAAAGCATTTATCAATCCGTTTATCGGAGTACTCACCGGACTGGCTGTCATCTCACTCATTATCGACGTGCTGATGGCAGAACCGGGCAAACGCGAATGGACAGGCATCGTCATCATCACAACCATGGTGCTATTTAGCGCCATCCTGCGTTTTTATCAGGAGTGGAAAGCCGGAGAAGCCACCGAATCGCTCATGCAGATGGTGACCAACACCTGCTTGGTGAAACGCGCCCCGAACCGCAAAGAGGAGATCGACATCAAAGCGTTGGTACCCGGCGACCTTGTTTATCTGGCTGCCGGCGACATGATCCCTGCCGACATGCGCATCATCGAATCCAAAGACCTCTTTATCAGCCAAGCCTCTCTCACCGGCGAATCGGAACCGATCGAGAAGTATCCCAAAATAAAGGAGAAACACTATCGCACCGGCAGTATCGTCGAGCTGGATAACATCTGCTACATGGGATCGACCGTAGTGAGCGGCTCTGCCCAAGGCGTGGTATTCGAAACAGGCAACCGCACCTATCTGGGCACCATTGCCAAAAGCCTGACCGGTCATCGCCCTGCCACCGCTTTCGACAAAGGTATTAGCCGGGTAAGCCTGCTGCTCATCCGCTTCATGCTGGTGATGGTACCGTTTGTGTTCTTCATCAACGGCTTTACGAAAGGCGATTGGTTCGAGGCGTTTATCTTTGCCGTCTCGGTAGCTGTGGGACTGACACCCGAAATGCTCCCGATGATCGTCACTGCCAATCTCTCGAAAGGTGCCGTCGTCCTGTCGAAAAAGAAAACCATCGTAAAGAACCTCAATGCCATTCAGAGTTTTGGCGCCATGAACATTCTTTGTACCGACAAGACCGGAACGCTGACCTGCGACAAGATTGTGCTCGAGAAGTATATCAATGCCGACGGCACTGCCGACGAAGAGCGCCGGGTGCTGCGTCATGCCTTCGTCAACAGCTTCTTTCAAACCGGACTGAAGAACCTGATGGACAAAGCCATTCTGGCGCACGTCAAGGAGTTGGAGCTGGAGCATCTCAAAGACAACTATCATAAGGTCGACGAGATACCCTTCGACTTTATCCGCCGCCGCATGTCGGTAGTCATCGAAAACCGGCAGAGCAAACGCCAAATCATCACCAAAGGAGCCGTCGAAGAGATGCTCGCCATCTGTACCCATGCCGAATTTGGCGGCGAGGTGCGTTGCCTCACCGACGAGCTGCGCGCCAAAGCCCGCCGCATCAGCGAAGAGATGAATCGCAAGGGCATGCGTGTGTTGGCTGTGGCACAGAAAAGTTACGTAGAGAAAGCGCGCGATTTCTCTGTCGACGACGAATGTGGGATGGTACTGATCGGTTATCTGGCATTCCTCGACCCGCCCAAACCGTCGGCAGCCGATGCCATCAAGCAACTGCACGAACATGGAGTAGAGGTGAAAGTACTCTCGGGCGACAACAACATTGTGGTACGTGCCATCGGACGACAGGTAGGCATCAACACCGCTCACGCACTCACCGGTCCCGAAATAGAGGCAATGGACGAAGCCGAACTGCGCGAACGGGTACGCCAAACCACCCTCTTCTCAAAACTGACGCCACTGCAAAAAACGCAAATCATCAGCCTGCTGCAAGAACAAGACAATACCGTGGGATTTCTGGGCGACGGCATCAATGACGCACCTGCCCTGCGACAGAGCGACATAGGCATCTCTGTCGACTCTGCCGTCGACATAGCCAAAGAGAGCGCCGATATTATCTTGCTGGAGAAAGATCTGATGGTGCTCGAAGACGGTGTGCTCGAAGGACGTAAAACATTCGGCAACATCAACAAATACATCAAGATGACCGCCTCGTCGAACTTCGGCAATATGTTCAGCGTGATGTTTGCCAGCGCATTCCTGCCTTTCTTGCCGATGATGCCGATACATCTGCTCATCCAGAACCTGCTCTACGACATCTCGCAGAGCACCATTCCGTTCGACCGCATGGATACGGAGTTCCTGCTCAAGCCTCGCCGCTGGGATGCTTCCGACCTGAGCCGGTTTATGCTATTCATCGGTCCTATCAGCAGCCTCTTCGACATTGTCACCTACTTGGTGATGTGGCACGTCTTCGGATACAACTCGCCCGAACAGCAGTCGCTCTTCCAATCGGGATGGTTTATCGAAGGATTGCTCTCGCAAACGCTCATCGTGCACATGATTCGCACACGCAAGATTCCGTTTATACAAAGCCACGCCTCGCGGTCGGTGCTGGGAATGACATCGCTCATCATGATAATCGGCATCCTGCTGCCTTTCACCGCTTTTGGTTCATCTATTGGCTTGCAACCGCTGCCCATGAGCTATTTCCCGTGGTTGGCGGGCATCTTGCTGTCGTACTGCATACTGACACAACTGGTAAAGAATCGATATATACGGCGGTTTGCCAGATGGTTGTAGGACAGGAGCAATCGGTTAATAAAACATCTTAGTGCTTTTGTTCTAAATTATATTAATTCCTCACACGTCACACGCTCCCACGTTTTGAATTGCAACAGCAGCAAATGTAGCTGCGTGCCTTCTGCCAGTCGGCGGGCAATTTTGTCTTGGCTATATTTGAGCAATTGTGCCCGTCCGGCTACGCGTTGTTCCTCCATTTGGGCTTCGGTGGCATCGGCTTTGGCATACTTCATCTCGATGAGGTAGCTGTGTGCGATGTCGGGGTAGCGGGTTTTATCGGGCAGGAGCATGAAGTCGCCGAAGCCGTAGTTCATTTCGAGTTCGGGCATGAGCAGGTAGTAGTTGGCAAGCGAGAGGTAGGCTTTGAG
>JAISIN010000047.1 GCA_031262085.1 Prevotellaceae bacterium | reverse complement strand
GAATGTCGGTTGCCGTGACGAACATCCCCGATTCTCCCGGCTGCGGCTTGCGGTAGTGCCGCAGGATCAGCTCCTCCTCCGAGGATACCGCCTCGAAGTCGTGGTTGTGCCGGCTCATCTGCTCGGTCTGTTCGGGTGTGAGCCAGTAGACGAACCCCTGCTTCCAGAGTGCGTATGCCTGCGCATACATCCCCGCATGTTGAAAGTCGATGGGTCGAGGCGCATAATCGCCAAGCACCGTTTAGTCGTCCGCCTCAACCATCCTTCCACTCTTGTTGAAGCGGAACGAGATGTCATTGAGCAATTCTACTTCCGTACCCCAGCGATTGCGCTCAATCTTAGTGATGATTTGATCGGGGAAGCTGCTTTTCACATAAGCAACGATGTAGTCGGGCACCAATACGGCAGGTACGGCTATCCGCTTGCAATCGACTTCCGTCCATTCACCCTTGCCGTCGAAGCTAATCTCGGTACGGTCGGTAAGCAGAACTTCGTAATCGGTCGACAGTAATTCCTTATCTATCTTGATGTACGACACTTTGACATCGGCAAAATATTTACCGATAAAACTACGGGCAGCAGCCGGGAGTTGATTGATGTCTTGCGTAATGACATCGCCCATTTGGGCGAAGCTGAACGACGGTATGGCAACAAAAGCCACAAACAGGAGAGCTAAAAACTTTTTCATACGATGTGAATGATTTAATGAGTGAATAAATAATTTCTTTATGATTGCGGGCAGTCATATCTCTTTTTCTGCTACAAAGAACGGCAGCGAATCTGGAAAGATTTGGGCAAGAGCCAAGTTTTAATTGCTTTTTTGAAGTTTAAACACATGCCTCCCTTCCTCCCATCGATACTGCAAGCTGAGCGATGTTGCTGCCGCGATACTTCCGGCAATGGCAAGTCCCAGTCCGGTAGAATCGGTTTTGCCACCGACGCCGCGGTAGAAGCGGTGGAACAACCGACGGGTATCGAGCGCTTGCTGTCCGGTGTTCTTGATGGTGAGCGAGGTGCGGGTCGTTATTAGGTGTAACTCTCCGCCGTCGCAGTTGTGAAGCAATGCGTTTTTCAACAGGTTGGACAGGAGCATTTGCACGAGCGACGGATTGCCGTGGATGATGAACGGGGGCGTGTCGGAGCGTTGTCGTGTCAACCGGATGTGTTTGGCTGCATATATATCGAGCAAATCGGGCAGCAGATCGTCAATCAGGGCATCTACATTGATATCTTCGGTCTCGGCATACTGTCCGTTCTCGATGCGGGTGAGTAACAACAACGACTTGTTCAGTCGCACTGCCCGTCCCAATGTGGTATAGATTTCATCTAATTCTTGCAGTTGCGCCTCCGTCAGTCCGTCACTTTCTGCCAGCAGCTCCACTTTACCACGGGCAATGGCAAGAGGTGTCTGGAGTTCGTGCGAAGCATTCTCGATAAACTCTTTCTGCTCCTGATAGGCTTTGTGGGCACGATTGCCCATGACAACGGCGGCGTCGGACAGTTGGACAAACTCCGTGATGTTGGTCACACTCTCTAACGGAGGCACCTCTTTGCCCGGTTCGAGGTGATGCAGCCACTCCATGAGTCGGCGCATGGGTCGGAACACATGCCGCAGCACCAACCGCGTACCTATCAGGGTACAAACGATAAAGAGCACAAACAGCGCGATCAGATAGCTCACAATGGCACGAATCATGTTATCACGTTCCAAGGTAGATATCTTCAGTTCCAACTCGTAGTATTGTCCGCTGTCGGTACGGAAGACGGTTTGCATGACGCGCACCGGCTCATACTCATCTTCAATCTCAATATAGACGGTCGCATCGAAAAAGCGGGTGCGGTACGACGCCGCCTCGACATCGGTGATCGGTCGGAAGCGATAGAAGGTCATCAGCGATTCAGAGGTATCGAGAATGGCATGATCGTGCAAGGCTTTGTTGATAAGGATATTGCTGTCGTTGCGCAGCGTATCGTCGGTTTCGTCGGTCACTTCGTGCAAGATGCTGTAATAGAACAGCACACCCCATATCGACATGAACAATAACATCCACAACATGAGGTTGCGGTAGGTATAGCTCAGCAGTTTCATAGCTCCGACAGCTTGTAGCCGAAGCCGTAGACGGCTTTTAGTTCGACAGTGGCGTCGGCTTGTTTGAGCTTGCGACGCAGGTTTTTCACCTGCGAATAGATGAAGTCGAGCGAATCGACTTGGTCGATGTTGTCGCCCCATACCGATTCTGCCAAGCTCATCTTGTTAATAAGGCGATTGGGGTTAACGGCGAAGTAGTAGAGCAGGTCGAACTCCTTGCGGTTGAGTTGCAGCGGTACGTTGTCGACTTCGACCTGCCGTTTGTCGGGGAAAAGGCGCAGATTGCCGATGCGCACCGAGAGATCGCCGCTGGTCTGCCGGCGTCGGATGATAGATTTTACCCGCGCATGAAGCTCTGCCAGATGAAACGGTTTGGTGAGATAGTCGTCGGCGCCCAGTTCCAGCCCAGCCACTTTGTCGTCGAGCGAATCCTTGGCAGAGATAATCAGTACGCTGTCGCTACGATGCAGCTGTTTCAATTCGCGCAACACATCCAACCCGCTTCCGCCCGGCAACATAATGTCGAGCAAGATGCAGTCGTAGTCGTAGTCGTTCACCTTATTAAGGGCGGAATAATAGTTGTCGGCAGTCTCTACGACGAACTGTTCTTTCAGGAGGGAGGCGCGGATGGTTTCGCGTAGCTCCTTCTCATCTTCTATGATAAGTATTTTCATCGATACAAAGATAGCGGGCGATTTGGGAAGAAAACAGGAATAGGCAGATATACTTGTGCCGAAAAGATAAAAAAAGAGGCGGACGAATGGTGTGATTCGTCCGCTTTCTTTCAGAGTTACCCTTGCCACCTATGCGCGGTTGGCAGTAAACGATCTTCTTTACCGGGCACCTCCGGGTGCACCTCCCATCATGTTTGCTTGGTCTTTGGTGTAAGCCTCAAACTGTTTTGCAGTCATGATGCCCTTCAGCTTTGCGGAGTAAGCTTCGCGAGATTTGGTCATCTTAGCGATCATATCTGCCGACGGAGCTTCTCCGGGTTGGAACTCCGAGAACATAGCTTGCAATTCTTTGACATACGCTTTGTTCACTTCCAACAGCTTACCTTTCTGGGTGTCATTCAGTGAATACTGCTGCACCATACGTTCTGTCATTTGTTGCGGATCCAAGAACCCACCACCTTGACCGGGCTGTGCCATGACCATACTTCCTGTGAGGAAGAGTGCCATCATCATCATAACAATTTTCTTCATTTCGTCTTTTTTCTTTTTTTTAATGTTAGACATACGTTGATTCTACCAATATCTTTGTACTACCTACTAAAACTGTTTTTAAGACGAAACGGACATCGGGAAGTTTAATCGCCTTAATCAATTTAACAAATAATAATCTTTGAGGGCAAAGCATGGTCGCTACTTAATCGTTACCATCGTTGCTCCGAAGCCATATTCCAGAAATGAAGCATCCTGATGACGGTAGTCGGGATATTTCCGCTTCAGCTCGTCGAGTAACGCACGACGCAGTACGCCGTCGCCTTTGCCGTGAATAAACACGATGCGCTGTTCGCGCTTGTTGCGATACTGTTCGAGTACGGCGCGAAACTTATCGAGTTGATAGTTCAGTATCTCGCCGTTGCTCATGCCGCGTGTGTCGTCCAGTAGTTCGCCGATGTGCAGATCGACTTCCACAATGCCTTGTCCCTGCTTGCCGCCTTGTTTGTGTCGTTTTCCGGTTGCCTGTTGCGCTTTGGGTGCGGGCATATCCTTGGGTTGCAGCAGCGCCGCTTTAACCTCTTCGGCAGAGACATACATCTGTCGGGCAGGAAGGTCGTTGGTTACCACCTCGTACAACAGTGCCGGTGTTTCGAAGAAGTCGCTTTTTTCAAAGGTATGCAGTTTGTAGAACTTCACCGTGTCGATGCGCAGCTCTACGCTGACAGCCGGTTTCAGGGCGAACGATCGGTCGTTCTTGAACGCCAGCAACTGAACGGCTACATGCTCGCGTGCGTTCAGTTCCGTTTTATCGAAGGTCTCGAGCAGGAACTTGGTGTTTGGCTCTACGACGCCGTGCATGCAGACGCTCCACGCCTTCCCCTCGGCAAAGAGATAGGTATAGTAGAGATAGTAATTACTGTCGTTTACCAGATAGCATTCAAATGCCGACGTGCTCACGGTTTTGATATTCTCGGGCACAAAAGCCAGCAGCACGTTCAACACATCTCCTCCCCGTGTTTCTTGCAGGCGGTATGCAGGCAGTTCGGGTTTGGTTACTTGGGCTGCCTGCGGTTCCGGTTCTGCCGGTTTCTTAGGCGCCGGCTTTACAAAGTTATAATCGTTGGTGTCTATCACCACACATTCGTGAACAGGCATGGGAATGTCGAAGCCATCGTTATCTTCTACCAAAACGATGTTTTTCCCCTGAAAAGCCTTCACGACACCTCCCCCTACTTCGTTGAGGAAGCGTACTTTATCTCCTATTTTCATATTTCTGTATGTTGTTTACTTCTCTTCTTTCAATAACTCCATGATTTCCTCCAACGAGAGCTTGGCTGCGCGGTCGCTGCCTTCGAGCAGCGATTCTGCCATGTCGCGTTTCTGGTGATGCAGTTGAATGATTTTCTCTTCGATGGTGTTCTCGGCTACCAATCGGTAGATGGTTACCGGTCGTTTCTGTCCGATGCGGTGGGCGCGGTCGGAGGCTTGGTCTTCGGCGGCGGGGTTCCACCACGGGTCGAGGTGGATCACATAGTCGGCAGTTGTGAGGTTTAGTCCCAATCCTCCGGCTTTCAGACTGATCAGGAAGAGATCACCTTTTCCGTTCTGGAAGGCATCGACCCGCTTTTGTCGTTCGCCGGCAACCACCGATCCGTCGATGTATTGATAGTCGATGTGTTGTGCATCGAGCGCTTCCCGCACCCGTGTGAGGTGCGCGACGAACTGGCTGAACACCAACGCACGGTGATTATTCTCGCGCAATTCGCTTACCAGATCGAGGAACGTATTCAGCTTGGTCGATGCGATCCGGATGTCGGGGTTTATGAGCGCCGGATTACAACAAGCCTGTCGCAATCGGGTGATCTCTGCCAGTACCTGAATGTGCTTGGCGCCGTTGCCCGCACCCTCTTCTCCGCTCAGATTTTCGAGCGCTTGTCGACGCAACGCTTCGTAGAACGCCATCTCCTCGTCCGAGAGAGTGATGCGCTTTACGATCTCGGTCTTCGGCGGCAACTCTTCGATGACGTGGGTTTTGGTACGTCGCAGTATGAAGGGGGCAATCAGCTTCTTGAGATATTTGCGTGTCTGCTCGTCGGGGTCTTTCATGAAGGTGTCGTTGAAATGCTTCAGGCTGCCCAGCAGTCCGGGGTTGATGAAGTTGAACAGATTCCATATCTCGCTCAAGTGGTTCTGTACCGGAGTACCGGTCAGGGCGATACGGAAGGCTCCCTTCAGATTCATGGTAGCCTTGGAGGTTTTGGTGGCGTAGTTCTTGATGACATGCGCCTCGTCGAGTACGATGGTGGCAAACTCGAACTCGGCAAACAGTTGGTCTTCCGACTGCAGCAACCCGTAGGAGGTGACCAATACGTCGCCTGCCCGCAGCGCTTGCAAGGTTTCCCGCCGTCCGCTTCCTGCCACCGACAGTACATGCATCCGCAGCGAGGGGGCGAAGCGTTCGGCTTCTGCTATCCAGTTGCCTACTACCGATACGGGGCACACCACCAATGCCGCTCCACATTCGATGCGATGCAGCAAGAGAGCCAATGTTTGCAGTGTCTTTCCCAATCCCATTTCGTCGGCCAGGCAGGCGCCGGCATTCCACGTTGCCAGCCGCGTCATCCATCGGAAGCCATCTTCCTGATAGGGACGCAGTTCGGCTTGCAGGGCAGGAGGAATGGCGGCAACGGTTTGCTGCGAGTGACCTAATGCGCGATGAAACTCCTTCCACGACCGGTCGGCTTCCAGCTCCTTCAGCTCGTTCATCTCGTCGAACATTTCGTCTAAGGCGGCAGAGGCAAACTTGTTCAGTCGTGTATGTCCCTTTGTTTCGGTGGAGAAGAGGCGGATGGCGTCCAACTGCTTCTTCAACCCGGCACTAAGCGCCATGTACTCGCCCACCTGCAACTCGATGAAGCGTCGATGCCCTTTGGCAGTGAGTGCCAACAGTTGTTGCAGGGTGATGACGGTATTTTCGCTTACTCTCAACTCTCCGCTCAGGTCGAACCAGTCGATGCCACTCTTGATCCGTATCCGCAGGTTGTCGGTACCAACGGTACCACGCAGTCGCAACCGTTCGCCTTCAGGCCATTCGACGACACACTGTTCGGTATGATGCAGTGCAATGTCGAGTATTTGTAGCGAATCGAGCGGATCGCCGAACGACATCAGTCCGTCGTTCATGCTAAGACTTTCCAGCGCCTGAATATCGTCCATGAGAAGTTGCTCGTTCTCTTTTTCCTGTTGCAGGTCGCGCTTCACTTGCAATTGTCCTTCGAGGTCATTGGCAATGAGAGCTTTGCCTCCTTTTCCGGGCTTACAATAGGGAGGATGCGTACCGAAAGGTTTGCTGAACAGTTCGGCTTTCAACCCGTCGCCATAAGGAAGCAGCTGAATGCGGATGCGCGAATCGGCAGGTACTTCTCTGACGGCAACTGTTGGGCTTTGGGCGGCGAGGTCTGACTGTACGTTCATGCCTATAGAGCTGAATACGCTCGGCAGTTCTGCCAGCTTATCCTTGCCTTGCTTCGGAACAATGAGTTTGTCGGTATAGAGAATGTTGATAATCTCCTGCTGCTTCTCGTCGAGGGTATATATCTTGTAGCGGGTATTGGTCTCTTTGATGATGTATATATTCTCTCTGCTTTGCGGATTCTCTATATCCGCGAGCAGTTGGTAACCGGCTTCGACCTCTTTAAGTAAGATGGTGGGCTTGGCTTCGACAAATTCTACGGGTACTTGTTGGGTATCGGCAAGGAATATATACGGATGTCCTATCAACTCGCGGAAGACAGTGCGCTTGGTGATAAACGAGCTGTAGCCCATTTGTGCAGCAACCCGTCGGTCTTGTTCGGTCATGCACGCTATCTTGCAGTCATAAAAGGTCGAGTGGTTAATGACGCGACCTTTCGACCATCCTTTGCCCTTCGCCTGTTTGACCTGCAACACCGGCTGTATCGTAAGGTATCTCGGATTGAATAGATAGGCAATGCGGTTTTCGCCTTCGTCGGTAGCCTTCTCTTTTTTCGTCTCACCATAAGCCAACAGGCGACTGAGTGTCTTCTCCCATTCCGATTTGCACCGGATGCGCGATATCATCGGCGTGAAGGAGAATCGCCTCTGCAACTCTTCGTAAAGGTTAGCGGTCTGTTCGGTATGATACCATTCGTTCAAGACGTAAGCCAGTTCGTAAGCTAACAGGAAGACTCCCGATTGAACGGCACTCTCGCAAAGCGCTATCAGCGAGTAGTAGTTGGCGTTGTCGAACGATTTTCCGACGACATAATAGATCAGCACATCGAAGATGCGAGACATCGTTGGTTTATTACCACCGACAATATGTTGCAATACTTTCTTTACGTAAGATTCTGTTGAAGACCTGTTTGTATCCAAGGCATCGTAGATGATCGTTTTAAAATCGTCGGGAAAGGGAAATTCGGATGATGCGTACTTGCTTTCGTGCTGAACAACCCGATTCATAATCGGCGTAAAGACCCGACTTTCGGTCTGCAGCAGTAAAAGCAGGTAGTAGTAAACATCTATCGGTTGGGTATAAAAAGCGACCTTACTACCGGTTTTCTTTTTGCGTGCTTGTATGCGTGTCTCGGCAAACTTAACGAGATCGACCGACGCTTCGTCGATCAGCGCTCTCTTGACAAACGGGATATCGGCATTTTTATAATTGCACGCTTCGGGTTCGTCGTCCCATTGACCGTTCCACAGACGTTGTATGTTGCGAATAAAGGCTTGCTCTTCGGCAAAGGTTATGGTTCCGTCCGAAAGTTTTTCTTGTCGGTCGAAGTATGCTTTCAGCTCCTCAAGGGGACACAAATGGTCTAATTTCTCCACGAGTATATTACCATATATAGGCTTCGTGATCGATTCGGATATCAGATGCCATGCTTTTGCATAGCGTTCGTCCGCCAAGATAAGGGCATAGCTTGCCGCGACGATGCGGGGAGCCTCCATCCTAAACTTTTTCTCATATTCGCTATACTGTTCGCGTGCAAACAGCAGGGCATAGAGACAGCAGCTTAGGGATTCCGCAGTGCTGCTATTGAGGGAACTGTAGTAAATCCAATTGTCTTTCGGTCTTTTTCTGATCTCCTGCCATAGCGTTTTGTATGGCTCAAGTTCGGGATAGATGGCTATCAGACATCTCAGCTCTGCGGTGTATCTACTGTAAGAGTAGCTAAACAAGCCCATTTGTTTTGCGTTGCCCATTATTATTCGGACGCGATTCGGAATGGTTTTCTTCTTGGTAAAAAGGAATACGTATCGGGTTAGTGTATCGATATCGATATCGGAGGCGCAAAAGATGGCTATCTGCACGATAGTCTTGTCGACGCCTTCCAAGGAATCATAAAATTGTTTTTGATTTGGTTGCATTACTGTTCTATTTCATTTGAGGTATAAAATTAGGATATTTCTGTACGTTCATCTACACATCCGCAGCAATTCTTGTAGCTCTGCCCGCGGTATTCCCAACTCGATGGCTTTTTCAAAATCCTGTTCGGCCGTTTTTTTCTTTTTTTGAGCGAGGTAGATTTGTCCGCGAATCAAGTAGGATTCGGGCTGTTCGGGTGCCAAGCGGATGGCTTCCTCCAAGTCAATCAGTGCCGATTCGGGATGCTGCATGTCTACCTCTACGCCGGCACGGGCAATGTATAAGTCGGCATGTTGGGGATACTCTGCGAGCATCACATTCAACTGTTCTAATGCAACACTTGGATGCGCATCTTTCTGCTCGAGAAGTGCAAGTCCCAGACGGGCGTTGTAGTGCTTAGGGTCAATCGTCAAGAGCCGTTTATAGTCGGAACGGGCAAAAGCGTACTCCCTGTTTTCGGCATAGATATAGGCGCGCATCAGAAGCGCTTCGGTGTTGTTGGGTTCCACATCGAGCACCAGTGAATAGTCGGCACGGGCACGATCGTTCCTCCCCATTTCGAGCAGCAGCGTAGCGCGACTCATCAGCACGGGAGCCGAAAGCGGTATCCGGTGCAGGGCAAAGTTATAGGCTTCGAGCGCCTCTTCGTTGCGTCCCTGCCGCCGCAGGATGGTACCGAGGTTGGAAAAAAGCAATGCGTTGCGGGCATTGTTCGGTTCGAGTTTGATAGCTTGCCGAATACAGGCTTCGGCTTGCGCCAGGCTGTCTTGTTGGGTATAAGCGACGGCACGTTCTGCCAACTCCTGATAGGATTGCGCGCTAAGAGGAAGCGCACAATGGACCCCGAAAAGGATGCATATAAGAACTTTTCTGATAATCTTTTTGCTCATGCTATGTTTCTACTGTATCTTTGCGGCAAAGATACGCCAATAGAGGCGTTCACTCATAATTACTTAACTCTATTTATATGTCTCAAGAACATCATCACCATCATCACGCCCCTGCGGTCGATGCCCATTCGCTAAACAGGGCGTTTGTACTGGGCATTGTCCTGAATGTCGTTTTTGTCGTTACGGAATTTATCGCCGGTTTTTGGTTGGATTCGTTATCATTACTTTCCGACGCGGGGCACAACATGGCCGACGTAGTCAGCTTGGTGTTGGCTTTGCTGGCTTTCCGCTTGGCGAAAGTAAAGCCCAACAAACATTACACTTACGGATATAAGAAGAGCACCATATTAGTGTCGCTGCTCAATGCCGTGATTCTGCTGGTTGCAGTAGGAGGCATTGTGATGGAGAGTATTCACAAGTTCAGTCGTCCGACACCCGTAGAAGGCGGCGCCATTGCCTGGGTAGCAGGTATAGGCGTGATAATCAACGGTTTTACCGCGTTTCTCTTTCTGAGAGACAAAGAAAAAGACCTCAACGCCAAGGGTGCTTACATGCACATGGCAGCCGACGCATTGGTCTCGGTCGGCGTATTGGTGGCAGGTATCGCGATTGTACATACCGGGTGGTATATCATCGACCCGATTATCGGTTTGGTTGTAGCGGTCGTCATTCTATTTGCTACATGGAATCTGCTGCACGACAGTGTGCGATTGACGCTCGACGGTATTCCGGCAGACATCGACCGGCAGCAGGTTGTCGACAGCATGCGAACCGTGACCGGCGTGCAGGACGTGCATCACATCCACATCTGGGCACTCAGTACCACCGAGAATGCACTCACTGCACATATCATACTTAAACCGGACGGGCGGTCTGAAGAGATCAAATATCACATTCGTCAGGAGCTGATGAAGTTGGGGATATCCCATGCCACGTTGGAGCTGGAGAGTATCGAAGAGCATGACAAAGAGGAGGAAGATGATAGCGATTGAAAGACCCCACACACTTCCAATTCTTCCGTGCACCGCTGGAGACACACAAGGTTGACCCGAAAGACTTTGTGATATCCAATTTTATGGAGGAAAGCACCGCTGCCCGTACTCGTCTTGCGATTGATGGCATCGTAGGCGACAAAGTCTTCGTAGTTGTACGTCTGGTCGATACGGTTGGTCAGGTTGTTGGTCTGCGTATTGAAGGTGTAGGTGAAGTGCTGCCGGACGTTCGTTGAAGATACCTGTGCTTTGCGCATCGTGGGGATGCCATACGTGGTGTATCCATACGAGCGGGTCAGCGGACCGGTGACTACGGTTGTGGGTTGTCCGAAGGCGTTTTCGGCGGTAAGGTTACGGATGGAGGTCACCAGCTAACTCGCGAATATCATCTGCTGTAATATCATCTAAGAGAGCTATTACCGTGTGCTCGTTTAAATTCTCAAACTTCACTTTAGACATGACATCAGAATGTTCTTTCAACAGTACATTCACCAAATAGTCATGCTCGCTTTTTGTCAATTCTACTATCATTACTGTCTCGCTATTTATTTATATTCTTTCCATACATCTTTGTTCGCAATTCTTTTTTCATGTCTCCGTGAATCACGAAAAACCTCTCATTCCGGAATCACAATCGGAACACCAATCCGATGTTCAGATTGAACACAAAACGTACTTTCGATTCTATCAGCCCGTCACTGCTATCGGAATAGTTGCCTATCGTATTCCCGTTAGATACACTATACTCTTGGAAGCCGGGTTGTCCGTAAATGTTTATTTCGAACCGGTCGGACAGTTTGAGGTCGTATCCTGCCTGCAAGAAGAGAGAGGTACCTGAAAAAACGCCGATGCTACGCGACGTCTGCGACAACAGTTTCTGTTTGGACGCCGAAGAGAGCCAGTTGATGTTGACCCCTTCCCAACGAATACCGACCGACAATCCGTTGTTAAACGGATAGAGAATCAGATCACCGAACAAACCAACCGAGTTGGCATCCAGGTCGGTCACGTTGTTAACGTCCAACTGATAAGCATGGGTCGTTACGCCTATCCGATATGCCGCCTCCTTTCTGAAGAGGCGAATATCACGTTGGTAATAAGCTTCACCGATAAAGGTACCGTAGCTGACGTCGTATCCGCCACTAACGCCGATGGCAGATTTCCTGACCGGATTGTCGGCAGATAGGGTGCCGACAGAGGCGACGAGTAGCAGGAGAATTGTGCTGAATAATTGTTTCATAAGACAGTGAGAGTTATAAAGTTAATACTGTTCAGGGTGATGGGACGAATAAGGAGGATACATCTTCATGTTTCGCATGGAGGCAGAAGGGGGATAATGAATGTTCCAATCAGCAAAATACAAATCTTCCAAAGAGAGATAGTAACGTTGTAATATCATATAAGGTTGTACATCATAATATCTATATTCGCCTTCTTCTATTAATTTGGCATCCGTTATAATGATCATTAATGTATCTGAGTGTACATTCACATCATATATAAGCTCCCATCTATCCCGCATTGATAAATAATTCGCCTGTTGTGCACATATTTTATTAAAATCCTGATTACTTGTAAGTGTGGAAATAAGAGGATGATACGCGGTATCAGGGTAATTATAACTACTTTCTGCATAGATATCGCTATTACCATTATTATAAATCCATATACGATAATGTTCGGTTGCACTATTATTTGGTACGCATGGAGTACACCCACATACAACAAGAATGAGAAGCAAAAAGAATACAATTTTCTTCATACAATCAATATTTTATCATGTTATAATACAAACTATTAATCAGACCGCCTACTATGGGACTAAACGAAAATAGATCTAAAGGAATGATACTTAGAGAGTGCATACGAAGAGCCGCTTGATTTTGTGTAGAATTATATGGCTTAGTTTCATCATAAAGGGGAATTTGATTATAAGAAAAATCCCATCTACTTTCCCATATTTCACGTCCATTACTATCTTTTGTTCGCTTATTGAATCTCGATACATGTGTACTGAAGTATTTAAATGCTTTTACATTAGCATCTATTTCCACAGGAAAACTGCCATGATGTCCTCCAAATTCTGTATCTATTAAACTTGGTATAGCGACTTTTGCCATATAGAGTGGACCCCAAGCTTGACTTTGCAAGTAATGTCCATATTCATGCTGGAACAGCTTATTACCAGGATCCGCTTCCAAACTTCTATTTCCAACAATGAAATTTCCTAAGGTCAGAGCGACTTGTTCCCAATTGTTTCCACTTACTACCGTGGCACCTCCCCAATAATCCACTTTGTCAACTTGCCCTGCCAAATTAGACGTTTGTGCCCAAAGATATCCAAATAAGGTTTGAAAAGACTCCCATGTAAAGCGAGATATTATTTGTTTAAAACTACCTTTGAACAATCCCAATGCTATTTTCACTTCATTAATTCCACTTTCCCAAGCTGTTCTTAAAATATTTTTCCCTGTAACAATTCCCTTTATCAATCCTGACAGGAAACCAGAAATAAATTCCCCACTCTCATCCGTATATACCAGCGGATTATTCAGCGCATACGCATACCTGTTAAAGCTCTGCGAGAAGTCCGGCATCTGTACATAAGGGTCGGGACTCAAGAATCGTCCCAGCGCCGGATCGTACAGCCGTGCATTCATGTTAATCAACCCGAAGAGCGGGAGATGCTCATGTCCCGTAAAGCCGCGTCCCAAGAAGAGCGTCGGTTGTGCATCGGGCGCATAAACCGTCTGATTGGCAGGATTGCGCAACCGTCCCCAAGCATCGTAGCTCAACTCCTGCTGAAGCGTACCGGAAGCATTGGTCACATGCGTAATGCTGCCCAGATAGTCGCGACAGATGTAGTAAAGGCTCCACGAACCGCTGCCTTGCTTGACCAAAACCACCGGAGCGGAGTAGTAATCGCCTGCCAGATAGAGGCGGGAGGAACCGTTATTCGTTTCGTAATTCCCACCTATATAATACGTAGTGTTCTGCGTCGCAGTGCCTTGCTGCAACAGCATCTTGACACGGTCGCCGTCGGCGTTGTAGGTGAAGGTTGCCGTGTAGCCGTCCTCTGCGATGGTGAGCGGACGCTGCTGCGAGTTATAGGTGATAGCCTGATCGCGCTCGGGAATCAATGTGCCTGTCGGGGTGGCGCCGGTAAGGGCATAAGCTCCGGCTTCTTCGCCGTAGGTAAAGCTGCCTACGCCGCTCATGGCGGTGATGTTACCCTTACTGTCGTAGCTGACGGTTTTTCCTCCGTAGCCGGTCAGGCGGTTCAGGTTGTCGTAAGTGAAGCTCTCCGTCAGGCTACGCGTCTGGTCGACGCGGCTCGTTAGATTGTTGGTTTGCGTATTGAAGGTGTAGGTGAAGTGCTGCCAGACGTTCGTTGAAGACACCTGTGCTTTGCGCATCGTGGGGATGCCATACGTGGTGTATCCATACGTGCGGGTCAGCGGACCGGTGACTACGGTTGTGGGTTGTCCGAAGGCGTTCTCGGCGGTGAGATTGCGGATGGAGGTGGTGCCCCATTTGATCTCCTTGAGGTTGCCGTTGGCATACACACGGTTCTCGGTACCGATGGATCCTTCGCGCGAAGAGTGGTAGGCGATGGAAGAAACGTTTCCGTTGCTGTATGTATAGGTACTCTTTAACCAGATGCTGTCGGGCGAGGCCTGCGATACCTCTTTGTGGGTGCGCAGTCTGCCGTAGCTATCATACGTGTAGTGGCGGGAGGTGCCGTTGGTAGAGGTTTCGTGAGCGATGTTCTTAGTGGTAGCATCATACGTGTAGCTCGTGGTGAACTCTTCCGTCGTTTGGGACGTAGGACGACCGTACACGTCGTAGACCACTGTGACTGTATTTCCTTCGGCATCGGTCTGTGAGGTGGTACGGATGCCGGAGTTGTTATACACGTCGGTCGATGTGATTGTTCCGGCGCTCGGATCTTCGAGGGAGGTGCGGTGTCCGTAGCTGTTGTAACCGAACGTCGTCGTGATATTGCCCGGTGCGACGATAGAGGAGAGCTGTCCGTCGGGGCGGTAGTTGTAAATGGTCACTCCTGCCGGGTCGTGCGAGTAGCGCAACGTGTGGGTGGCGTCGTAGCTGCGGATAAAGGTGATGCCATCTTTCGTGGTGGTCTCTATCCGGTTGTTGAACGCGTACCCGGTCTCCTTGCCGGAGGCTTCGGTCAGGGTGGTGACACGGTCGTAGCTGTCGTACTCATACTCGTTCCACAAGGAGGCGGAGCTGCCTTTGAAAGGCAACGATTCTTTCCACAGGCGACCGTAGCCGTCGTATTGCTTATCTACATATTGCCAGCTCCCGTCGAAGCGTTGGTTGCCGGTGCGGACTTCGCGTCCGGCAGCATCGTAATAGGTGCGCTCGGAGGGTTTGCCGGTAGAGGAGCCGGTGATGCTGTAACGTCCGGTACCCGATTCCCAACTGTAGGTACTGCTGTCGGTGGTGCCGTCGGGGTAGTCGACAGCGGTTGGGCGTCCCCAAGCGTCGAAGTCGTAGGAGATATTTATTGTAAAGCACGGAAAGAAGCGTTTGTGCTGATTTTCTATATCAGCACAAAACACATCTCCGATTCTTGTTATAATCCTTTTTGCCATGATATATAATAGAACATCTCGCTTCTATTCAAAGAAATGCGTCGAATAAGGAGGATACATCTTCATATCCTGCATGGCAGGCGTAGGTGGATATGTTAAAGTTTCGCGCAAGAAATTTATATCATCGAGACTTAGATCGTATCGCACCAAGACACGATAGTTTCTACGCATATAATCCCAACCATATTTCACCAAAGTATCATTATCGAGAAACATAAAGCTTAAAGTATCTGCTTTCCATTCACGATATTTCGCCTCAAAATTACCGCGACCGCCTAATGATAGACGTACAGTATCTTTACGCGGTATTACATAAAAATCAACATACCTCTTATAAAATAGAGTATCAGTACCAAGAGGGCACATATATAGATTATGATTGGAACGGTTCTCCATTCTAAGGATAACATCATAATCCATAGGACAAGCGGTCATTAACAAGGCTATGCCGCACAAGCCACAGATGAAAGTTATATTTCTGCACATGATGATCACATTTTATGTTTATAACTTCGTTTTTTGTTTGGAGTATTCAACTCGTTCCCAAATGGATTTGCGATACCATCTGTTATAGAGTTGAATTTCCGCAGTCCGTAATAGTATAGGATCTATTTCCGTTCTATCTCTGGGGTACATATTAGAATTCCACATAACTCCATATTTTTCTCCGAAGTATTTAGACGCCTTTTTATTTGCCCGCAACTCATACCATTTAGTGTCGTGTGTCTCCAACCCATACGGGTTTAGCTCATCATCTCCTAAAGATTTCGAGTTCTTGGCACTAAACAAACTTGGCACACCTACACTTACCAAATATCCCCACCCATATTCTTGACTTTGGATATAATGCCCATATTCGTGCATATACAAATGGTCAAAAGTCGGGTCAAACTTTCCGTCTGCATTTGTTGGCATTTTGTCCTTGTCATTGATATTCAAAAAACTTCCTATTGAGACGCCATTGTTTTTAGACGCATTCTCATTTATCACAAAAGTAGCTCCATCAAAGAACTCCACATTGTCTACACTACCCGTTACGTTACGGGATGTTGACCATAAATACCCCACTAATGACTGCGGCAACTCCCATGTGAAGCGGGAGACTATTTGTTTGAAGCTGCCTCTAAGCCATCCGGTATCTATGCGCCAACCGTTATAGGTCATTCGCCAATCTTCTTTACCAGTCCAAGCATGAATACCCTGCGAGAATGTTCTACCTACATTCCAGAAGAAATTAACAACAGCGGAAAGTATGGTACTAATAAATTCCCCACTCTCATCCGTATACACCAACGGATTATTCAGCGCATACGTATACCGATTAAAATTCTGCGAGAAGTCCGGCATCTGTACATACGGATCAGGACTCAAGAACCGTCCCAGCGCCGGGTCGTACAACCGCGCATTCATGTTTATCAACCCGAAGAGCGGGAGATGCTCATGTCCCGTAAAGCCACGCCCCAAGAAGAGCGTCGGCTGTGCATCGGGCGCATAAACCGTCTGATTGGCAGGACTGCGCAACCGCCCCCAAGCATCGTAGCTCAACTCCTGTTGAAGCGTACCGGAAGCATTGGTCACATGCGTAATACTACCCAGATAGTCGCGGCAAATGTAGTAAAGGCTCCACGAACCGCTGCCTTGCTTGACCAAAACCACCGGAGCGGAGTAGTA
>JAISIN010000012.1 GCA_031262085.1 Prevotellaceae bacterium | reverse complement strand
CATTATTTAGGTGATTATAGCACAAGGGTTCCACCTCTTCCCATTTCGAACAGAGAAGTTAAGCCTTGTCACGCCGATGGTACTGCGTAACAGTGGGAGAGTAGGTAGTCGCCGTTTTTTTTCAGAAATGTAAAGCCTTTGTAATCAGAAATGATACAAAGGCTTTCTTTTTTATCCCATCGCTACATAATTCCGGCCCGTCGTGCTGATTGAACAGAAAAAAATATATCTTTGCGCGGTAACCAATACATGAGAATATATGAATGATTATCGCATCTTAGTAGTGGACGATGAAGAGGATTTATGCGAAATCCTCCAGTTTAACCTGGAAAACGAAGGATATGTTGTGGACACGGCAAACTCTGCCGAAGAAGCTCTCCGCATGGACATCGCCGGCTATCATCTGCTACTGCTTGACGTCATGATGGGCGAAATGTCGGGCTTCAAACTGGCCAGCATGCTGAAGAAAGACAAAAAGTGTGCGCACATCCCTATCATCTTCATTACGGCCAAAGATACCGAAAACGACCTGATGACCGGCTTCAACCTGGGAGCCGACGACTACATCTCCAAACCCTTCTCACTGCGCGAAGTGATTGCGCGGGTGCGGGCCGTGTTGCGCCGTACCAAACCCGACGCTGCCGACGAACAACAATCGGCCCTGCTGTCGTTCGGCACACTCACGCTGGACAACAACAAAAAGAAAGCGATGGTGGACAACACGGACGTGGCACTCACCAAGAAAGAGTTCGAGATACTGCAATTGCTGCTGACCCACAAAGGGCGCGTCTACTCGCGCGAAGAAATCTTGGACAAACTGTGGCGCGAAGACACCTACGTGCTGGACCGAACAATCGATGTGAACATCACCCGTCTGCGCCGCAAACTGGGCGAATACGGTAAATTCATCGCAACCCGCTTGGGCTATGGCTATTGCTTTGATGCCGAATAGGGACCCCCGCTTTCTCTCGTTCAGTCGGAAGTTCTTCCTTTCGATGATTTCCCTGTTTCTGGTCTTCGTGGCTTGCTTCATCGTCTACCAATTCCATCGGGAAAAAGATTATAAGATTGAACTGCTCAACAACAGCTTGCAGCAGCACAACAACGGTTTGCACAGCATCCTCTCCATCACCCCCGACTCGCTGGAGCAACGAAACATCAGCAGCTACATCGCTACGAGCGACGAATCGGACTTGCGCGTCACCATTATCAACGCCACAACAGGGGCTGTGCTCTACGACAGTTACAGCACACACATGGTGGATAACCACTTAGACCGCCCCGAAGTGATGCAAGCCTTGCGCAACGGCCGCGGCTACGATGTGCGACGCACCTCGACCACCACCGGCCTGACCTATTTCTATTCGGCCACACGCTACGGCGACACCATCATCCGCACCGCTTTGCCCTACAATGTCACCCTCATGCAACACCTTTCGGCCGACATCCATTTCATCTGGTTCACGGCCCTCGTCACCGTACTGCTGGTCTTCATCCTGTATAAATTCACCATTCGCATGGGCCTGAGCGTCAGGTCGCAGGAGCAGGCCGAACAAAGCCGGCTGAAACGACAACTCACCCAAAACATCGCGCACGAACTGAAAACGCCGGTCAGCAGCATACAAGGCTATCTGGAAACCATCGTCAGCAACCCCAATCTGCCGTCCGACAAACGGCAAACCTTCTTAGAACGCTGCTACGCACAAAGCAACCGATTGAGCAGACTGCTGCGCGACATCTCCGTACTGACGCGCATGGACGAAGCCTCTGACATGATAGAGATGGAAGTCATCCCTGTCAGCGAAATGGTAGAACAGATGCTCAGCGAACTCTCCCCCGAACTCGAAGAAAAACACATCACGGCAGTCAACACGCTGCCGCCTCAACTCTCGGTCTACGGCGACCACTCACTCATCTACTCCATCTTCCGCAATCTGCTCGACAACGCCATTGCCTATGCCGGAACCAACATCAGCATCCACATCCGCTGCTTCCGCGAAGACGACACCTATTATTATTTCCGATTTATCGATACCGGCGTAGGCGTGGCACCCGAACACCTCAACCGCCTGTTCGAACGTTTCTACCGTGTCGACAAAGGGCGCTCGCGCAAGTTGGGAGGCACCGGACTGGGCTTGGCCATCGTCAAAAACGCCATACTCATTCACGGCGGAAGCATTACGGTGAGCAACGACGGCGGACTGAAGTTTGAATTTTCTTTAAAACGTGGCGATAGGACACATAAATAGAATTTGTCTAAATAGCGTCGTTTCTACATGAAAAAGGCCGATGTGAGGGCAGCCCGTTTCTGGTGCTATAATGGCACTCTGTACCGATGGCTTCGCCAAACAACCCAACTCCCCGTAATAAGGTTCTATCTACCTAAAAAACAAAGACTTACATAAAAGCAAGAGGGTGTAATAAGGACGTGTTAGAGGAAGAGCCAGTAATCTATTGAAAGTAAACACCTTATTGAAAGCAAGGCAAAACACAAGAAAACTCCCCATTTGTTTATTTGAAATAAGATTAAGACTTTTGCACATGTAGAAGTTTTGCTAATTATTAAAATGTATCATTCTATCTGTTATGCGCGAATCTGATTACGTCGGGCTATGGAATGCTTGTCTCGAAATAATAAAGGATAATGTCCCCGAGCAAGCGTACAAAACCTGGTTTCTCCCCATCAAACCTCTGAAATACGAGGACGACACACTGGTAGTGCAAGTGCCGAGCCAATTCTTCTACGAATTTCTTGAAGAGAAGTTCGTAGACTTGCTGCGCAAAACGCTGTACAAAGTAATAGGAGAGGGCACTAAACTGATGTATAATGTGATGGTCGACAAAACATCACAAGCAACAGTCAACCTTGTCTCTACCAGCCGCACCATCATTCCACAAAAGAAGGTGCAGAACACAAACATTCCGCAAACCCCCATTGTGGCGGAATTAGACCCCCATCTCAACACAGAGTACAATTTTGACACCTTCATCGAAGGCAACAGCAACAAACTGGCACGCAGCGTGGCAGTCTCCATTGCTGACAATCCGGCTAAGACAATCTTTAACCCCGTATTCTTTCATGGCACATCGGGTGTGGGCAAAACACACTTGGTCAACGCCATCGGAATAAAAATCAAAGAGAAGCATCCCGATGTGCGCGTGCTGTATGTGTCGGCGCACCTGTTTCAGGTGCAGTACACCGACTCGGTGCGCAACAACACGACCAACGACTTCATCAACTTCTATCAGTCGGTCGATGTGCTCATCATCGACGACATTCAGGAGTTTGCGGGTGTGACGAAGACGCAAAACACCTTCTTCCACATCTTCAACCACCTGCGGCAGAACGGTAAACAGCTCATCCTCACCTCCGACCGCGCCCCCATTCTGCTGCAAGGCATGGAAGAGCGACTCATCACCCGCTTCAAGTGGGGCATGGTGGCCGAGCTGGAGAAGCCCACGGTAGAGCTGCGCCGCAACATCCTGCGCAGCAAGATACACCGCGACGGCCTACAGTTCTCCGACGAAATCATCGACTACATTGCCGAGAACGTCAACGACAGCATACGCGACCTGGAAGGCGTCGTCATCTCGATGATGGCACACGCCACCATCTACAACGAAGGCATCAGCCTCTCGCTGGCCAAGCGCATCGTGAAGAAAATCAGCAATAGCGAAAAGAAGAACATCACCATCGACGAGATTATCGCCGTGGTGTGCCACCACTTCTCGCTCGACGTGTCGACCATCCAGACCAAGTCGCGCAAGCGCGAAGTCGTGCAGGCCCGACAGCTGGCCATGTACCTCTCGAAGCTCTACACCGACTGTACCAACGCCAAGATAGGCACCCTGATAGGCGGCAAAGACCACGCCACCGTGATGCACGCCTGCAAGATGGTCAAAGAGTTACAGGAAGTCGACAAAGGCTTCCGCGCCGAATTAGAAGAGCTGCAACAGCAACTCGCAAAAAAGCAAGGTTAACACCTTGCTTTTTTTGTTTCCACTTCCAGAAATAGATTCGGTCGAAGTAGGCTGAGTTAGTCGAAAAAGTCAGACAATTCGGTCAGAAAAGTCAGCCTATTCGGTCGAAAAAGTCAGCTGACTTTTCCGGCTCAATGAGCTGACTTTTCCAACTCAATGAGTTGAGGTGCGTAACACAATGAGATAGGGTTCGTATCTCATTGTGTTGCGCAAGCTATCTCTTTAAGTTGCGAAACCTATCTCTTTGAGCTGATTATTCAGGGCATACCATTCGTCAGATAAGAATATGTTGTCGATTTTGGAAAATGAAGGGGACGGAATGATTTTAAGGGAACCATAAGCGATGAAATGGCCCTCCGTTCGATCCATCTCTTCCTAAGAGAGGGATTATTTCATCTCCGTTAAATCCGTCTCTTCCTAAGAGATGGATCGAAAAACGTGGCCACAAGCAGTGTTTTTGGATAATTATTGGATATACCTCTGCTAAAAGCGATACTTCTTCAACTTTTACATACAGAGCGCTAAAAAAAAGTAATATATTCTTCTCGATTTATTGTTTTTTATATACTTTTGCAGTCGTGTCCAATCCCTCTCTTAGGAAGAGACGGATTTAGCGGAGATGAAATAATCCCTCTCTTAGGAAGAGATGGATGTGTATATTGAGAAGAAATTGATTCGTAAAATGCTGAAATACAGACCAATGCACCTATTGGGATGAACTGGGGGTATGCATTGATTTAAATGGGGCAACCGAGAAATACAACAACATGAATATCATAACCGCGAAAGAAGATTTTGCTAAAATCCGTTGGTTCGTCATGAATGCCTATAAAAGCGAGAATAAGGCAGAAGAAGCACTCAAGAGCAAGGGCTTGCAGTATTTCATACCGAAATGTTATGCCGTGAGGGTATATCACGGAGTGAAATCCAAACGTCTCGTTCCGGCCATCCCCAATCTTGTATTCGTACAAGCCTCCAAGAGAGAGATTATAGACTTCAAAAAGGTTTATGGTTTCCTGCAATTCGTGATGTGGGTGAAAAGCACGGGAATGGAACATCTCGTAGTGCCCGATGAACAAATGGAGAACTTCATCAAGATTGCCTCCCGGCACGAAGAAACCACCATTTACCACAAGCCGGGAGACATCGATATACAAAAAGGTACACGCATCTGCATTCATGGAGGTCAGTTCGACGGCGTGAAAGGTGTGTTCATGCGGGTACGAGGGAAGCGGAGCCGTCGAGTGGTTATCATGCTGGAAGGAGTCATGGCCATCTCGGTAGAAGTCAATCCTGATTTGATTGAAATCATTGCTTGATAGAACAAATCATCATACAACTACTTTTATGGAAACTTGGATTGTAAATGTTTGCCTCACGTTTCTTCTCTGTGTCCTTTTCGCCGGAATAGTCATTCCACAGGTTCTACTGGTCGCTTTTCGTCGGAGGTTGTTCGATGTCCCCGACGAGCGCAAAATCCACAAGACAGTAGTCCCCCGATTGGGCGGCATTGCGTTCAAACCCGTGATATTCTTTTCCATTTTCCTGCTGTTGGGCATCAACATGGCTTCCGGGCATTTGGACATGCTAACGGCTATCACTCACAACATCCGACCTTTGGCTTTCGGGTTCTGCGCCATCATGCTGCTCTATTTGGTCGGCATGGCCGACGATCTCATCGGGGTACGCTACCGAATCAAGTTTGTGATACAAATTCTGTGTGGGGTATTGCTCATTGCAGGGGGAATGTGTATCGATAACCTTTACGGCGTACTGGGATTGCATGAACTTCCCACGTGGGTCGGTCAGCTTTTGGTGCTATTGCTTGTCGTTTTCATCATCAACGCCATCAACCTGATAGACGGCGTGGACGGTTTGGCATCGGGATTGTGTGGCTGTGCGTTCCTGTTGTACGGACTGATATTTTTCTTCCTCGAACAGTATATTTACGCCATGCTCTCATTTGCCACCTTGGGCGTACTTGTACCCTTTTTCTATTACAACGTGTTTGGAAATGCCGAACGGGGAAGGAAGATATTCATGGGCGATACGGGCAGCATGACCATCGGCATGATGCTTTGTTTCCTCAGCATCAAACTGGCATCGTGCGCTTCAGCGGGTGCCCATACGCCCAACCCCATGATATTGGCTTTCTCGCCTTTGCTCATCCCTTGTTTAGACGTGATGAGGGTCTTCTTACACAGGGTACGCAATAAAAAGGACCCGTTCCTGCCCGACAAAAACCACATCCATCATAAGATATTATCTGCGGGCATTCGGGAACGGCCCACCATGATTATCCTTATCTCCTTAGCGATTGCCTTTACCGCTTTTGATATACAGCTGTCGCTATATATAGATATAAATTACATTGTTATCGCCGACATTCTGATATGGACCGCCGCCAATAGCTGGCTATCCAACAAGATTAAACAAAAGAACGTTGACTTGGTCCCAAAGTCGACTTAACCAACAACAAAAAAATATGAAACGTAGAAACGTCATACACCTATTGGTTGTAACGCTCTTATTACACTCGTGTGCCGTACCTAAAATCGCCTATCTTCAGGACATGCAACAGGGCGAGACAGAACAGGTATTAAACGACATGGATATTCGCATTCGCCCGGAAGACAAGATTTCGATATTAGTCAACAGCAAGGACCTGTTATTAATGGGCTTGTTCAACCTTCCGATTGTATCGCGGCAGATAAACACCTCCTCTGCCAACTATACACCGAATCAAGGCGTATCCGGGTACACGGTGAATAAGAAAGGCGACATCGACTTTCCCGTGTTGGGAGCAGTTCATGTAGCGGGGCTGACGCGGGAAGAGATAGCGGCGCATATAAAGGACAAGTTGATTACCGGAAATTTAGTCAAAGACCCCGTGGTCACGGTTGAGTTCATGAACTTGACCGTATCCGTTTTGGGCGAAGTAATCCGTCCCGGACGCATCAATATCGACAAAGATAAGCTGACCCTTTTGGATGCCCTTAGCATGGCCGGCGACCTCACGGTGTACGGCAAACGAGACAACGTGCTGGTGCAGCGTGAGGAGAATGGGAAGAAAGTTCACTACAAGGTCGATCTAAACTCCGGCAAAGACCTCTATGCCTCCCCGGTCTACCATCTGCAACAGAACGACGTCGTATATGTCGAACCCAATGCTGTCAGGGCAAGGCAATCTACCGTGAATGGCAACAACGTGCGGTCTACCTCTTTTTGGATATCGTTGGCATCGCTGCTGACCACCATCACCGTACTGATTATAAAATAAGAAATCTCACCTATTGACATGGCCATAAATCAAAAATCTACGAAACCCGGACAGACGGATGACTTTGTTCGGATACAAGACTTGCTCTACCTCTGCCTTGCCAGATGGAGATGGTTTGTCCTTTCATTGGCAGTAACGCTCGGCATGGCTGTCGTTTACCTCTTACGCACGCCGCAGGTTTACACCCGCACGACGTCGGTGTTAATCAAAGAAGACTCGAAAGGGAAATCCGTCTCTTCGGACATGGACGCATTCTCCGACCTGGGTCTGTTCCAGTCGGGAACGAATGTCAACAACGAACTCATTGCTTTCCAATCACCGGCCACGATGACCGAGGTGGTGAGACGCTTGCAGCTATACATGAATTACACGGCACCGGGAAGGTTTCACAAGCAAGTGGCTTATGGGCAGACGCTACCCGTCAATGCTTCCATCAAGGACTTCCCCGAAAATGAATCGGCCGACTTTACCTTGCAGATTTACCCGGACGGCACAGTATCTCTCGCCGATTTTGTTCGCAACGGAGAAGATGTGGGTTCCGAGGAAATCAAAGGACAATTGGGAAGCTCCCTTACAACCCCGTTGGGCAACATAACGATAGCACCTACGGCTTATTATGAAAGGGGGGAAGAATATACGTTATATGTAGCTCGCAGCAGTGTCCGGAGTATGGCCAATGCCTATTCGGCAGACCTCTCCGTGGCATTGAATAGTGAAAAGTCGTCGGTGATAGACCTTTCCATCAAAGATTATTCCATCCGCCGGGCCGAAGATATTCTCGGTGCACTTATTTCCGTCTACAACGAAAACTGGGTTCGGGATAAAAATCAAATCGCCATCAGCACCTCGATGTTCATCAATGAGCGTTTGGGCGTGATAGAACGGGAATTGGGCACTGTTGACGAGGATATTTCTGCCTACAAGAGTGAAAACCTGTTGCCTGATGTGCAAGCCGCATCCAGCATATACATGACGCAGAGCAGTCAGACAAATGCACAGATTTTGGCCTTGAACAACCAACTCTACATGACTCGTTACATTCGGAATTACTTGGCCAACGATGCCAACCGCGCACAGTTACTCCCATCAAACTCCGGCATTGAGAGCGCAAATATCGAGTTACAAATTGCGGAATACAACAAGCAATTGTTGCAACGTAACAGCTTGGCAGCGAACAGTAGTACGGGAAATCCGCTGGTAGTGGATATGGATCAGGCTTTGAGCGCCATGCGTCAAGCTATCATCCAGTCCATAGACAACCAAATGGAAACCTTGAATGAACAGATTAGAAGTCTACAACAGAGTAAACAACAGACCACATCGCTTATCGCTGCCAACCCTACGCAGGCCAAATACCTGCTTTCTGTGGAACGTCAGCAAAAAGTAAAAGAGGCACTTTATCTGTTCCTGTTGCAGAAACGCGAAGAGAACGAACTCTCGCAAGCGTTCACGGCTTACAACACCCGGATAATTACCCCACCATACGGCAGCATGGCCCCGACAGCTCCCACGCGGAAGACCATACTCTTGGCGGCATTCGTATTGGGACTGCTCCTGCCGATAGGCACTATATATATACGCGAGAACATGAATACCCGAATTCGGGGACGTAAGGATATAGAAGGGGTATCCGTTCCATTTATCGGAGAAATCCCGTTGTTCATACAGAAAAAGAAAGGGCTGTTTGGTAAGCAGCGTCTCCAAGAAGTAAAGAGTGTTGTGGTCAAAGAAGGCCGCCGAGACCTCATCAACGAAGCTTTTCGTGTGTTGCGCACGAATTTGGAGTTTATGACCGATACGGACAAGAAATCGAATGTCATTGTTATCACCTCGTTTAATCCCGGCAGTGGAAAATCGTTCATGACCCTAAACATAGCGGTCAGTCTTGCCATCAAGCAAAAGAAAGTGCTTGTAATCGACGGCGACCTGCGACACGCTTCCGCATCTTCTTATATCAATTCGCCCAAACTGGGATTGAGCGACTACTTGGGCGGTCGGGTTGAACAGTTCCAAGACATTATCGTAACCGACACAAGACATGAAACCCTGAGCATCTTACCTGTAGGGACCCTCCCGCCCAATCCGACCGAACTGCTGTTCGGTGACCGATTGAAACAGATAATCGATGCCACAAGAGAGCAATACGATTATGTACTCATTGACTGTCCTCCTGTTGAGCTGGTTGCAGATACACGAATTATAGAACAGTTGGCCGACCGTACCGTTTTCGTACTCCGTGCCGGACTGCTGGAGCGCAGCATGCTGGCTGAACTGGAAAACATCTATCATGAGAAGAAATACAAAAACATGTGCATGGTACTGAATGGCACCGAGGGACTAAGGGGCCGTTACGGCTACCTATACGGCTATCGTTATGGTTATCACTACGGTTACTCGGGCTACCATTACGGCTCCAATAATAGATAGCCTTACGATGAAAGTTAATGATATAGATTAACTTGGTTGATGATATAGATTAACTTGGTTGATGATATAAGAAAAGGAGGGCGTACCCTGTGTTATACAGGATACGCCCTCCGCGTGCTAATTTCTCCGGCATTAATACTCTTCTTCGTTGAAGAAGAAGTCTTCCTTACTGGGATAATCGGGCCAAATGTCCTCTATACTTTCGTATATCTCGCCTTCGTCTTCCATCTCTTGCAGGTTCTCAATCACTTCGAGGGGAGCGCCCGATCGAATGGCATAATCAATAAGCTCGTCCTTCGTAGCAGGCCACGGTGCATCTTCCAGTTTAGATGCCAGTTCCAATGTCCAATACATAGTCTTTTTGCATTTAATTTATAAATAATTTAGTCCACTCTCTTTTAATTAGAGCGCAAAAGTATAATAATTTTCTTTCTCGCCCTTACTATCTCTCCCAAAATATTTCATCGGTGTGGGTGCTTTGATTGATTTTGCGTCCCAACACGAACAAATAGTCGGAGAGGCGGTTGATGTAGGCAAGCAGTTCGGGCGCAACGTCGGCCGTGGCGGCAAGTGCCAGGATGCGTCTTTCGGCGCGTCGGCACACCGTGCGGCACACGCCGGCCACTGCGGCTCCGCGACTTCCTCCCGGCAGCACAAAGGCGTGGAGCTGGGGCAAACTACTGTCCAGCATGTCAATGGCGTGTTCCAGCTGTTGCACATCATCGAGAGATACAATGCTTGCTGCAAAAAGTTCACGTTGGGTACGGTCGGTGGCCAGGTGCGAGCCTACGGCAAAAAGGCGGTGCTGGATGTGGCGCACAAAGGCACGCTCGTCTTCGTCGGTGAGATAGGTAACGAGCAGTCCGAGTTGAGAGTTGAGTTCGTCCACCGTACCGTAGGCTTCCAGCCGCACGTCGGTCTTCGACACGCGTGTTCCGCCCACCAGCGAGGTGGTGCCGGCATCGCCGGTCTTGGTGTAAACGAGGCTTTTTTTCATGGTCGCAGGGAATTACGATTTTAGAAATTGATGATATAGTGTTGTTTCGTTTTGGAATGGTCGAAGAATATCAGTCCCACGTCGTAGAGGTCGAAGGTGACAGCCGTGCGCTCGTCGCGCTGCATCCTCTTCCACATCCTGCGCATGGCGCGTGTGTAGCCCACGCCTTCGATGACGAAGAGCGAACGTTTGCTCACCCTGTCGGCACACAGGTTGAACACCGACTCCACGTGCGCCGGGTGGCGGTAGTCGTGCAGATAGAGAAAGTCCACCGGGACGTCGGGTTCCAGGAACAGCTCGTGGGTATCGCGGGCAGCCGTATATTCGGCATTGGTGGCGGCAGCCTTCAGGTAGAGCGCAGAGGATGCGAGGCGACCCACGTCGAAGATGGCGTGCGGCTGCACGTAGTTCACGAGGCGGAAGAGCAGGCGCTTCACCCGCAGGGGTTCGTACAGCCGGTCGGCGCCGTGCGTGCGACGTTGCTGCCGCTCTTCGCGGCGCAACTCTTTATACTTATAGTAAGGTGTGCGCTCATAGACCACCTGTGTCAGCAAGTCGAAGGCAGAGGGCGAATGCACGCCGTAACCACGGCGATGACGGATGCGCCACAGGCGGACAAAAGGTCGTCGAAGTTGAGGTATAGTCATACGCAAACGAGTTAATCGGGTGGCAAAGATATTAAAAATAGGGTGAGCAGATAGAGTATGTACGGAAAAAGGCCTACTTTTGTGCCTGTTTTAGAACAAGTAACAGTATTATAGATATGGAAGGACACAGCAACAACGAAACGAGCGAAAAGAAAAGTCTCAACTTCATTGAGCAAATTGTCGAGAAAGACCTCAAAGAGGGCAAGAACGACCACCGCATCCAAACGCGCTTCCCGCCGGAGCCGAACGGCTATCTGCACATCGGCCACTGCAAGGCCCTGTGCATCGACTTTGGCACGGCGGAGCAGTTCGGAGGACTCTGCAATCTGCGGATGGACGACACCAATCCCGCCAAAGAGGATACGGAGTATGTGGACGCCATCCAAGAGGACATTCACTGGCTGGGCTTCGACTGGGGCGAACGCTTTTTCTACGGCTCGGACTATTTCGCGAAGACCTACGACTTCGCCGTGGAGCTGATTGAAAAGGGTCTGGCCTATGTGTGCGAGCTGACGCCGGAGGAGTTTCGCCAGAACCGGGGCGACGTGGGCGTCCCCGCCGTCAGCCCCTATCGCGACCGTCCGAAAGAAGAGTCTCTCGATCTCTTCACCCGGATGCGAAAC
>JAISIN010000054.1 GCA_031262085.1 Prevotellaceae bacterium | reverse complement strand
TTTGGGCACCACACGCAGCCTATTGCCATCGGCTGGATACTGTCATGCTCCAGATGGCAACTTTCATCGCAATAGATGTTATATTCCATATAATATATAATTTTGTTTACAATACTTTTACCGCTTCATCAATCACGCTACTGGCAAAACTATCCAAGTAGGTGTTGGTTGTCGCCAAATCACTATGCCCAAGGATTTGTGAGATTACTTCACGAGGCACTTGGTTATCTTGCAATGTCATCGCCATGGTGTGGCGACTGACATAACTGGTGAGCTTCATATCCGTAATTTCCAATTCCTGCGCTAAGGTACGCAAATTCTTGTTGTTGCGTCCGAAACGGTTGCGAATATGATTATAAAGTTGCTCACCTTATGTATCCGGTGTATCCGGCAATGGATACGATGGGGAGCAGATAGTCTTCTACCAATGGCGTATTGGCGACGAACCAGTCTAAGTGGTCTTGTATCTCATTCGTGATTTTTATCTGAATGGGCTTCACCTTTTTGGCTTCTTTCGTTTTGTTCCGCTTATAGACAATGTAATTGCCACCGTTGTATCGAATGATGTTCTTCTTGGTGAGCAATGCCGCATCAATGAACGAGATGCCGTAGCAATAATAGGAGAAAAGGAACAGGCGGCGTGTCATTTCCAACGTCGTCTTGGTCATCACCGCGCTCTTTATCTTGTCCATGTCGTTGTGAGGCAGATAACATTTCTCGGTCTCTTCTTCCAGTGCTGCGATATTGAAGCCACCTTTCCCGAATGGATAGGTGCTTTCGGATGCCTCCTTCTCTTGAATAGCCAAATTCAAGATAGATCGTAAGGCTTTGAAGTAGTACTTGCGGGTATTCCCTTTGCAATCTCTCTTTTGCAGGAATACATCGAATGCTTTGACATACTTCAAGTCTATCTCAGGGAAGACCTTTTTATCAAACTTACTGTCGAATAGTTCCAGCATGTGCAGCGTGCGAGTATAACAGATAGAATTGCCGATATGTCCCGTATCTTTCAGCGTCGCTATATGGGCAAGCATATATTCCTTCACGTTGCCTCTGGAAGAGTGATTGAGGAGGAATAATTATGGAGATACCTTATCAAAATACACGAAAGCAAGTCTGCTATAAGCATTTTAAGGTTTATTATGGCTAAAGCTAATACGTTTATCACAGAGTTTTTCTAATTTCGTGCAATTTTATAGTAAAACAATCAAATAACTAATAATTTGCTACAATGGAAAATATCGAAACCGCACTTATGCTCATGGTAGTTGGTATGGCTACCGTATTCCTAATTCTCGTGATAGTCATATATTTAGGTAAGCTTCTTATCTTCCTCGTTAACAAGTACGCTCCCGAAGAGGTGATGCCCGCCAAGCAAGGGGCATTGCGAAACTCGGCTCCCATACCCGGAAATATTATAGCAGCTATCGCAGCCGCCGTGAACGTGGTGACGCACAACAAAGGACGGGTGACTAAGGTAGAGAAAGTATAACCCAACGATTACAAGTACATCCATATATAATAAGGTATAATGAAACGAGAGATAAAATTCAGCTTAATGTTCCGTGACATGTGGCAATCAGCAGGAAAGTACGTGCCACGGGTAGACCAATTAATTAAAGTGGCTCCGGCCATCATCGAAATGGGCTGCTTCGCCCGAGTGGAAACCAACGGAGGGGGATTTGAACAAGTGAACTTACTTTTTGGAGAGAACCCCAACCGTGCCGTGCGCGAATGGACAAAGCCGTTCCACGAGGCAGGCATACAGACCCATATGCTCGACCGCGCACTGAACGGATTGCGCATGAGTCCCGTTCCTGCCGACGTACGTAAGCTCTTCTACAAAGTGAAGAAGGCGCAAGGCACCGACATCGCCCGCACCTTTTGCGGACTGAACGATGTGCGTAACATCGCTCCTTCCATCACCTACGCCAAGGAGGCGGGCATGATTTCGCAATGCTCGCTCTGTATCACCTACTCGCCCATCCACACCGTGGAATACTACACCAACATGGCTGTTGAGCTTATTAAGCTCGGAGCCGACGAAATTTGCATAAAGGACATGGCAGGTATCGGTCGTCCGGCATCGCTGGGCAAATTGGTAGCCAATATCAAGAAAGCCTATCCGGAGATTCCCGTGCAATACCATAGTCATGCCGGACCGGGATTCAATATGGCAAGTATCCTCGAGGTATGCGAGGCGGGATGCGACTATATTGACGTGGGCATGGAACCCCTTTCGTGGGGAACGGGGCACGCCGACCTCCTCAGCGTACAAGCCATGCTGAAGGACGCGGGATACCAAGTGCCCGAAATCAATATGGAGGCATATATGAAGGTGCGCGGACTGATTCAAGAATTCATGGACGACTTCCTTGGTCTCTACATCAGCCCGCAAAACCGGTTAATGAACTCTCTGCTCATCGGACCGGGACTGCCCGGCGGCATGATGGGTAGCCTCATGACCGACTTGGAAACAAACCTCGAGTCCATCAACAAATACAAGGCGAAACGCAACCTTCCCTTCATGACGCAGGACCAACTGCTCATCAAGCTCTTCAACGAAGTATCGTACGTATGGCCGCGAGTAGGTTATCCCCCGTTGGTGACACCCTTCAGTCAATACGTGAAAAACCTCGCCATGATGAACGTGATGGCGATGGAAAAGGGCAAAGAACGCTGGGGAATGATAGCCGACGACATCTGGGATATGATACTCGGCAAGGCGGGACGACTACCCGGCACGCTCGCTCCCGAGATTGTCGAGAAGGCGGAACGCGAGGAACGCAAGTTCTTCAACGGAAACCCGCAGGACAACTACCCCAATGCCCTTGGCAAGTACCGCCAGCTGATGAAAGAGAAAAAATGGGAAACAGGGAAAGACGACGAGGAACTCTTCGAGTACGCCATGCACCCTGCACAGTACGAGGCATATAAAAGCGGAAAAGCCAAGGAAGATTTCCTCGAAGACGTAGCCAAACGCCGTGCCGAGAAAGAGAAATCGCCGCTTGATAACGCCAAGCCCAAGACACTTACCGTGCAGGTTGACGGACAAGCTTACCGCGTGACCGTGGCATACGGCGACGTGGAACTGCCGGCGGACGTCGCAGAGAATCGACAAGTTGCCGGCGGTGAGGGACGCGACGTGTTGTCGCCCCTCGAAGGAAAATTCTTCTTGGTGAAGGACACGCAGGAGAAACCGCTCAAGCCCGGCGACACCGTGAAGAAAGGCGACATACTGGGATACGTGGAGGCCATGAAAACCTATAATGCCATCCGCTCCGAGTTCGACGGCATCGTGACGGCTATCTGTGTGACACCCGGTGATTCCGTATCAGAAGATGACATATTAATGAAGATTGCATGATGGAGAAGATATTTGATAAATTGTTCGAAATGACGGCATTCAGCAATATTTTCGCTGATCCGCAATTTCTTATCATGTACGCCATCGCGTTCATCCTTCTCTATTTAGGTATCAAGAAACAATACGAGCCATTGCTGCTGGTGCCCATCGCCTTCGGTGTGTTGCTTGCCAACTTTCCCGGAGGCAGCATGGGAGTGATTCAAGCCGACGAGGCAGGCAATGTGCTGGTGAACGGTGTGATGAAGAACATCTGGGAGATGCCGCTGCACGATATCGCGCACGAGCTGGGGCTGATGAACTTCATTTACTACCTGCTCATCAAGACCGGCTTCTTGCCACCTATTATCTTTATGGGTGTAGGTGCGCTGACCGACTTCGGTCCGATGCTGCGCAACCTTCGTCTCTCCATCTTCGGAGCGGCGGCACAGTTGGGTATTTTCACCGTGCTGCTGGTGGCAGTATTGATGAATTTCACACTCAAGGAGGCAGCTGCACTCGGTATAATAGGTGGAGCCGACGGTCCCACAGCCATCTTTACCACCATCAAGTTGGCTCCGCATCTGCTGGGTCCCATTGCCATCGCGGCTTACTCTTACATGGCGCTGGTTCCTGTCATTATTCCGTTAGTGGTAAAACTGCTGTGTAGCAAAAAAGAGCTGTGCATCAATATGAAGGAGCAAGAGAAGAGGTTCCCCTCGAAGGTGGAAATCAAGAACCTCCGCGTGCTGAAGATCATATTCCCCATTGCCGTCACCACCGTAGTGGCGCTCTTCGTGCCTACTGCCGTACCACTGATAGGCATGTTGATGTTTGGTAACTTGGTGAAGGAAATCGGTACCAACACCTCGCGCTTGTTTGACGCCGCCTCCAATAGCATCATGAATGCTGCCACGATCTTCCTCGGATTATCGGTGGGCGCTACCATGACTGCTGATGCGTTCCTTAACTGGACTACCATCGGTATTGTCATAGGCGGCTTCCTTGCCTTCGCTCTCTCCATAGCGGGCGGCATCATGTTGGTGAAGTTGTTCAATCTCTTCTCCAAACAGAAAATCAACCCGCTCATTGGTGCTACCGGACTGAGTGCCGTACCCATGGCGAGCCGCGTAGCCAACGAGATCGCACTGAAGTACGATCCCAAAAACCACGTGCTGCAATACTGCATGTCGAGTAACATATCCGGCGTGATAGGTTCGGCTGTGGCTGCGGGGGTACTCATTTCGTTCCTTTCGTAAGAAAAAGGGTGGATTATACTTTCTTTGCACCCGTCTAACGGTGGTTGGACGCGCGTCCAACGGTGGTTAGCCGCGCGTCCAACCACCGTTAGACGCCAACAATGATCCGATATAAACATCAGTAATTCCCTTTGATCTCGCATGGTTCTTCCTGCCGAATCATATACCTGTCAGTAGCAGAAGTGCGGCGAGAAGTACTTCTGCATTTGCCTTCACCAGAAAAAACTATTAATCAAGACATTTTGATGCGGTTGTCTCGCTAACTCACAATTTATTAGTAAGTTTGCCCTCGAAATGAACGAATAAACTGCATCATTATGGAACAGCCTGTGAGTTTCTTCCCTATGAACAATGAAAAGAAAATCGTCTTAGGCATTCGGGAAAAGCCCAAGCCCTTGCAGTGGTTACTGCTAAGTGTGCAACATCTGTTTGCCATGTTTGGTGCTACGGTGCTGGTGCCGGCTCTTACCGGCATGAGTCCGGCAGTGGCGTTGATATCAAGCGGCATCGGTACGTTGGTGTTTATTGCGATAACGCAAGGCAAGGTGCCGTCTTATCTCGGTTCGTCGTTTGCCTTTATCAATCCCATTATTGCGGTCAAGGCGTTGGAACTCGATCCGTCGTCGGGAGTAGGGGAGGGCAGCTACTTGGTAGGCAGCTTTCTGGTAGGAGTGCTCTATGCAGTGGTGGCACTTATCATAGCCCGTACCGGCACGCGCTGGTTGATGAAACTGCTTCCTCCGATTGTGGTAGGACCGGTCATCATGGTTATCGGGTTGAGCTTGGCTGTTACGGCAGTTAATATGGCAACCCATAATACGAGCGATGCCTACGACTTGATGTATGCTTTGACCGGATTAGTGACGCTCACCATCACCATTCTGGCTTCTGTCTTTCTGCGGGGCTTTCTCGGTGTGATTCCGGTGTTGATAGGGATTATCGGAGGGTATCTCTTTGCCGTAGCGATCGGCATTGTCGACTTCCATGCGGTCATTGATGCCCCTTGGATAGCATTGCCGCCGTTCAGCATTCCCTTTGTCGACTATACCCCGACACTGACCGGCACCGCCTTTTTGCTCATCGTACCGGTAGCTATTGTTCCGATAGCCGAACACATCGGTCACCAGTTGATACTAAGTAAGGTTGTTGGTAAGAACCTGATAGTAGACCCCGGTCTTCACCGCTCCATGCTGGGCGACGGAGTAGCTACCCTGTTGGCTTCGTTGGTCGGTGGTCCGCCCAATACCACGTATGGCGAGAATATCGGAGTGCTTGCCATCACCCGTGCATTCAGTATCTATATCTTCATCGGGGCGGCAATGCTTGCCATCTTGTTGGGCTTTTGCGGTAAGATAGCGGTGTTGCTCTCTACCATTCCGTCGCCGGTGATAGGTGGCGTATCCATTCTGTTGTTCGGAATCATTGCCTCAAGCGGTTTGCGCATGCTGGTCGAGAACAAGGTCGATTTTGCTCTCAAGCGCAACCTGATCATCTCTTCTGTTATTCTGGTGCTGGGCATAGGTGGGGCGGCTATCCGTTTCGGGAGTATGTTCACACTCGAAGGGATGGCGCTTGCTTCGATCGCAGGGGTGATACTCAATCAGGTGCTTCCCGGCAAAGAGGAGGCAGACTTTGAGAAGATGTTCCGGTAGAATGGCGAATCGGGGATTCACCGGGGGTTGTAGAGCCAGTCGAAGTCTCCGTGATAAATCATCTGTCGGGTCATTCCGCCGTCGATGCAGATGTTTTCGCCGGTAATAAATCCAGCCTTGTCCGAGCAGAGGAACATCACCATCTCGGCAATGTCGGCTACGCATCCTACCCTGCCTGCCGGTTGCTGTCGGGCGTCGGCTCCGTCGAAAACGGCATCGCCGGTGTTGATCCATCCGGGAGAGATGGAGTTGACACGAACCCTGCCTGCCAACGACACAGCCAGTGCATGGGTCAATGCCACTATGCCGCCCTTGGCTGCCGTATAACTCTCGGAGTTGGGTTGGCTTTGACGGTCGCGCGAGGATGAGATGTTGACAATCGATGCTCCCTTCGCAAAGCACGCATTGAACCGGCTTGCCAGATAGAAAGGCGCCGTAACACCCACGCGCAGCGCATATTCGAACTCCTCATAAGTACAGGTATCGATTCCGCGAAAGGCAGGAGGCGCATTGTTGATGAGGAAATCTACCTGTCCGAACTCCTGTTTCACTTTGTCGATAAACTTATCGAGTGTTGCTTGGTCGGCAAGGTCTCCGACAAAGTAATCGTTCTCTGCCACGTCGATGATGGCAACCTTGGCTCCCAAGGCTTCAAACTGTGCGGCAATGGCTTTCCCGATGCCGGCTGCTCCGCCGGTGACGACGGCAACTCTATTTGTAAATGTCATGAGCGTGATGATGATGATTGGTGCGAAGTCTGTCAGGACTTCATTTCGCAAAGGTAGTGCAGAAAAGAGCCGTGCCTCACTGCCGCTGCTTTAAAAAGGAGAATGGTTGCGGGAAAAGGTATTTGCCATCGGTGACTGTGGGAGAAGGATTTTTGTTCCACCAAGATTGGATAAAATCGTTTAGTTGATGTTATCTTTGCAGCAACTTTTACACCGCACATCAAGATGTCCTCTTCTCTCAAATCCCTCTTCAAAGATACTGCCATTTATGGCGTAAGCAGCATTGTGGGTCGTTTCCTAAACTATTTGCTGGTACCCTTGTACACCATAGCTATGCCTGCCTCGTCGGGTGGTTACGGCGTAGTGACCAATATTTATGCGTGGGTAGCGCTGATGCTGGTGATGCTTACCTGCGGCATGGAGACCGGTTTCTTCCGGTTTGCCAACAAGGGCGACGACGAGCCGATGCGTGTTTACTCTACCGCGCTGCTCAGCGTAAGCATCGGTTCGCTGGCGTTTGTGGCGCTGGGATTGTTGCTGTTGCAACCCATTGCCGGTTGGCTGGGGTATGCCGAACATCCGTGGTACGTAGGCATGATGATGATAGTCGTGGCGATGGACGCCATCCAGAGCATCCCCTTTGCCTACTTGCGCTATCGGCAGCGTCCGATCAGGTTCGCTGCGCTGAAGTTGCTCTTTATCGTACTCAACATTGCACTCAACCTCCTCTATTTTGTTGTGCTCCAAGGAAGCGATGTGGGGTATGCCTTCCTGATCAACCTGATTTGTACCGGCACCGTCATGCTTTGCATGATACCCGAGTTGCGTGGTTTTGCCTACGTGCTCGACCGCGCCTTGCTGCGTCGCCTGTTCACCTATTCGTTTCCGCTGCTGATACTCGGTCTGGCAGGTATTCTCAATCAGGTGGCAGACAAGATTATCTTTCCGTTCGTCTATCCCGACGAAGCCGAAGGCATTGTGCAACTGGGCATCTATGGCGCCGCCGTTAAGGTAGCTATGATTATGGCAATGCTCACGCAAGCCTTCCGCTATGCCTACGAACCGTTTGTCTTCGGTCGGAGCAAAGAAAAAGAGAGTCGCGACATGTATGCCCGGGCAATGAAGTTCTTCATCATCTTTACCCTGCTGGCGTTTCTCGCCGTGATGTTCTACATGGACATACTGAAGTATCTCATCGGCAGCGGCTACCGCGACGGCTTACGTGTGGTGCCCATCGTGATGATGGCAGAAATCTTCATGGGCATCTACTTCAACCTTTCCTTCTGGTATAAACTGATCGATCAGACCCGATGGGGCGCTTACTTCTCACTGGCAGGCTGTGCGGTGCTGATAGCCGTCAACGTGTTGTTCATTCCTCGTTTCGGCTACATGGCTTGTGCGTGGGCAGGCTTTGCCGGATATGGCGTTGCCATGCTGCTTTCGTACTTTGTGGGGCAGAAGAAATATCCCATCCGCTACGACCTGAAAGCCATCGGCGGCTATGTGCTGCTGGCGGCAGCGCTCTATGTCGCAGGAGAGGTTCTGCCGATTGATAACTTCTACCTGCGATTGGGCTACCGCACGCTGCTGTTGCTGCTGTTTGCCGGCGTGGCGGTGAAGCGCGAGCTACTGACGGGCACGCACCGCCCAAAAGCTGTGTAGCGACAGCGATAGCAAGCTGATGCCTCCCACAATCACCAACGGTACTACGAATGTTCCTGCCGACCATGCCGCACGATGGGCAAACTGTTCGCGCCAATGCTGCATCAACAAGTAGGCAATGGGAAGGGCAATGATGTATGCTACCGTCAGTTGCCCCACAAAAGGCTTCCAAAGTAACCAGAGTATCTGCCGTGTGCTTGCTCCGTACACCTTGCGGATGCTTATCTCACGCAGTCGCTGACGAATGGCATACCATGAGATGCCGAACAATCCGAAGGCGATGAGCAACAGCCCGATGACCGAATAAGTGGTCAGTAGCCGGGTGAGCGTAGTCGTTTTTACATTGCGCGCCAGAAAGTCTTCGTACATATCCAGATAAGAAAACATCTTCTCCGGATAGATGTGCTCCCACACGCGGGTTATCTCGCGAATGGTTTCGGCACGACACTCGGGTACGAGGCTGATGATCAGATTGCACGCATGTCGTCCCTGCTCCTGCTCCGTGCGGAAATATATAATATATGGTGCAATCGGCCCTTCAAACGAGTTGACGGTGAAGTCTTGCACAATGCCTCCGATGACATAAGCCGAATCGGCATCGGCATCATATTCGCGTAGCAAGTGCCCGATGGGCGATACACCGGGCGGTATCAGTCGGTGCAGATAAGTCTCGTTGATGTATGCCGGACGGGGATAGCGCTGCATGAGCCGGTAAGGTGCTTCGCCTTGCAACAGACGGAACCCGTCCATCGTGGTCAGGAGTGTGGTGTCTGTTGCTTGTTCGAGGATGTACGAGCGCGATTCGGTGCCGTCGGGCTGTTGATCTCCGTAATAGCGCAGGTAAGATCCGGTCACGGAGGTCTCGGCAACGGTCATGCTTCGTATGCCGGCAGGCGACTTTTCGAGTTCGCTTTTCAGTAGTTTGATTATATCGGGACGCTTGGTATCCATCACCACAATCTTGTCTTTGTAGAGCAAAGCCCCCCGACGGATAAAACGCATCTGCCCTTCTGCCGTCAGTGCGGCAAACAGTAGTATGATGGAGATGATGAATTGCAACACCACCAGCAGCGATACGATGCGACGTTTATGTCGTCCGGTATAGGTGGAGGTGTATTCGCTCAACGTCATGCGCGTCAGCTTGTGACTGATGTACCATGCCGGAATCACCGACAGCAACAGCAGGAAGAACATCAGGTAGAGCATCATTTGCCCGCTGAAGAAGAAGCTGAACTGCAAACGGGCGTTGAGCAAGCGATTGAACGCAGGCAGCAGGTCGTGTATCAGTAGCAACGACATCGCAAAAGCCAGCAGTACCGTGAGAAAGGCGTCGGCAAAGAGCTGAAAGCGGATTTCGTTGCGACTGCTGCCCATCAGCTTTTCGACATGTATCATCTTGAGCTGTTGCAGCGTGCGGCTCAAGGTGAGGTTGCTGTAATTGAAGCAGGCGATGAAGAGTATCAGCAGGGAGGCAATGAGATAGATGTAGAGTTGTTGCACATTGCTTTGCTGCACGTACTCGAAGGTGTTGCCATTGTCGGGGGTGACGAAGTAAAGATGCGGGAGTGGCAGTACATAATACTTGGTGTGGTCGGGCAGCAGCGTAGGTATCTTGTCGCGGTTGATCTTGTCTGCCAAGGCTTGCGGGTCGGCTTCGGGAGTGAGCTTGAGCAGCGCCAACCCGCCGAAGAAAGAGGGTTCTAATCCACTCAGCAGGTCGAAGTGCAGCAACGACTGCGGACGCTCTTTCACAATAGCACACACTTCGTAGGTACGGTCTTGGTCGCCGTTGAAACCATCGCCCAGCAACAGATGTTCGCCAATCGGGTTGGCGTGTCCGAAAACGCGGCGGGCGTACGTCTCACTCACGGCTACCTTGCCCGGTACGGTCAACGCCTCGTGCAAGCTGCCCGTTACCGTCGTGTAGTCGAAGAAGTGCAGCAGCGTGGTGTCGGCACATAACATAATTTGATGCCTGAACCCCCGGTCACCATATTTGCAATAGTCGGCAGCTATGCTGTGACAGCGGACATAATCTGCCACCTCGGCATATCTCTCTTTCAGTTGTGGAGGAATATCGGCTTGGGCATACGCCACGTGCTCACGATCGCGCATGGGACTGTCTTGTTGCAGCACATAGATGCGGCTCTTGTCGGGATTGCCGGTCTCGATGCCATATTCGTGTACAAAGAAGGTAAATAGCAGATTGGTGCAAGTCAAACCCACCAGCAGACTGATCAATGAAATCGAAAAGAAGAGCTTGTTGCGCCACCATGTGCGCAGCACGAATTTGAGTATGTTCATAATGAAATGTATTTAACTGTCGAGCACACCGCAAATCGTATGCCATAAGTGTAAGTGCTTATATATAAATGAAGTAATCGGAATGAGCAACCGGATGATGAGTGCAATAACGCACGGGCAAAGTGCATATCCGCACAGAAATGCGTGTTTTGGCAGGGCTGCTGTCAAGGTATAGACTTCTGCCATAAATCTTCTTTTGCTTTACAATAAACAACTTTTCACTCATGCCAGCACAGCATTTGAAACTTTTTATCTACTTTTGCCAACATCTACTTTAAAAGAAAGCTGCTATGCGTAAACTGCTTGTGTGTTGTCTCGTTATCTTACTTGTTGCCCCTCAAATGCAAGCTAAGAAGAACGACAACGACAAAGGTTATATCTTGCTGATCAGTTCGTCGACCTTCCGTGAGAAGTGGGTTTACGAACTCTTTAGCGCTATCGACAAAAAGTTCGAAAAAGGGGGGATTGTGGATGTATATGCCGAATCACTCTCCTTGTGGCACGAAGGAACCGAACAGGAAATAGAGCAGAAGATAGCCTATCTGTTCAAAAAGTATCCTGTTCCGCCACGCGCCGTTATCTTCATCAATGACTTGGGATGGTATGTTTGCCAACCCTTGCTCGACACCGTATGGAAAGGAGCACCCGCCATCATCTGTCATTCGCAAGCACACACGGCAGCCGATATCCGATCCTATTATCATGGTAAGGTGATGCCCGACAGTGCCATCATCACCAGCCAGCAGATACGTCGCCACTACAACGTTACGCTGATGCGTACACCTACCTACCTGCAAGAAACGATCCACCAAATGAGGCTTCTGATGCCCGATATGAAGCGCATTGTGCTGCTCTCCGACGATAAGTTCAGTTGCTACCTCATACGCAATCAGCTGGAGAAACTGGGTAAAGCCGACTTCCCTGATATAAGCATAGAGTTTCTGACCTATCCCGATACCAATACCGATACCATGCTGCGCGAACTCTCTGACTATCCTACCGATACCGGCATTTTGTACTACTCGTGGATGGATATTGCCGGAACCGGACTTACCGAAGCCTACTTCCCCGACGAAGAGATGCAACACTACATCTCCGAAGCTGCCAACACCCCCGTGTTCACCCTCATAGACCAGTATACCAATACCCCCGAACTGTTTGCCGGAGGATATTACATCAGCAGTAAAGATATCAGCGACACCATGCTGAACGAGATTGAAAGCATCCTCGACGAAGGGAGCGAATACCATGCCACCAATCTGGTACCCGGTGCGCCCCGAACCTACTTCAACTATCAAACACTGGTCGAAAAGGGCATACCCGAAAATCGCCTGCCCCGCGACGCGGTATACAGCAACGTCACCATCAGCGTGGCGCAGCAATATACCTGGATCATCATTATCATCGGTGTGGTAGCAATCTTGATTGTGTTATCGATCATGTTCTATCGCCTGCGCCGTCAAAAAAGAATGGGACGGCAGGAAATGGTGCGCCTGCTCAACAGCATCCTCGACAACCTGCCCATTGCAGCCAAGGTGAAAGATGTAAGCAAGAACATGCGATACGTGTTCTGGAACAAGGAGGCCGAACGGATCTTTGAATGTTCTGCCGAGCAAGCCATCGGCAAAACCGACTATGACGTGATGACCGCCGATGCCGACCAGATACGCGTAGAAGACAAAATATTGGTGCGAACCATGCAGCCGCAATGGGGTACCCGACACTTCTACAATAAGAAAGGCGAAGAACGGTTTACCGCGCAAAACAACAACGTGATTCAACTATCCGACGGTAGCAAGTGGATTGTGTACAGCGCATGGGACATCACCGAAACCAAAGTCATGGAGCGCGAACTCAAGCAAGCCAAGGAAGAGGCGGAACGGGCACGCGAAGAGGCAGAAGAAGCCAATCGGGTGAAATCGGCTTTCCTTGCCAACATGAGCCACGAGATACGTACACCGCTCAACGCCATTGTTGGTTTTTCGAGTCTCCTCTCGACCGAAGAGATATCCGACGAAGAACGGATGGAGTACAACCATATTATTGAACAGAACAACGCCTTGCTGCTGCAACTCATCAACGATATTCTCGACCTCTCCAAGATGGAAGCCGGAACCATGGAGTATGTCTACAGTCATGTCGACATCAACAAGATGCTCAGCGAAATAGCACAAGCTGCCATCTTGAGGCAAGACAACAAGGCGGTCGAGATACGCCTGATAGAGCCGCTTCCCGAACTGACGCTCTACACCGATGAACGCCGCATGACGCAGGTCATCAACAACTTCATGACCAACGCCATGAAGTTTACCTCCAAAGGAAGCATCACCGTGGGCTACAACAAGCCTCGCGACGGATTCGTGCGCTTCTACGTAGAAGATACCGGCATGGGCATCCCTTCGGAGAAACAAAAAGATGTATTTACGCGGTTTGTCAAGCTCAACGCCTTCAAGCAGGGTACCGGATTGGGACTTGCCATTTCGCAGCAAATCATGAAGGAGTTGGGCGGGCAAATCGGAGTGAAGTCGGTATTCGGCAAAGGTTCTACCTTCTGGTGCACGCTGCCTCTATTGCGCGAAGCGCCGACGTCGTAAACTATTATTTTGATACCAACGCCTTTTTTGCGTATTTTTGCGCCAAATTCACACTAATCGGCACATATCATGCGCATCAAAACCTATTTTACGTTTCTGGTTCTCTTCCTTATCGGCTTGGGGATATGGCTCGTTTACCTTGCCAAAGGGATAGGCATGCACCATCTTTACCTCACCGAAGGGGTGGTGGTATTGATTTTGATCTTCCTGCAGCTATTCTATCGCAAGATAGTGAAACCCCTGAACAGCATAGGCAGCGGCATGGAGCTGCTCCGTGAGCAAGACTTCAGCAGTCGGCTGGGCAAAGTGGGGCAATACGAGGCCGACCGCATCGTGAACGTGTTCAACCGCATGATGGATCAGCTCAAAAGCGAACGACTGCGACTGCGCGAACAGAACAATTTTCTCGACTTGCTCATACAGGCTTCGCCCATGGGAGTGATTGTCACCACGCTGAGCGGCGAAGTGTCCGAAGTCAACCCCATGGCGCTGCAAATATTGGAAGTGAGTAAGGAAGACATCGTAGGCAAACCGCTGCTTCACATTCGTTCGCCGCTCACCGCCGGACTGGCAGCACTGCCCAAAAACCAAGCGGAGGTGGTACGCCTCAACGACGCCAACGTGTATAAATGCACCCGCTCGTCGTTTATCGATCAAGGCTTTCCGCATCCGTTCTACTTGATTGAACGCATGACCGAAGAGGTGATGCGCGCCGAGAAGCGCGCCTACGGCAAGGTGATACGTATGATTGCCCACGAGGTCAACAACACCACAGCCGGCATCATCTCTACACTCGACACCGTCGAAGATGCGCTTGCCACCGACCCCGACATGGCAGACGTTTGCGAAGTGATGCACGTCTGCACCGACCGCTGTCACTCCATGAACCGGTTCATCACTCGCTTTGCCGACGTGGTGAAGATTCCCGAACCACAGTTTGCACCGGCATTGCTCAACAACCTGGCTGCCACGTGTGTGCGCTTCATGGAGAGTTTGTGCAACGAACACCGCATCGCACTGCACCTGCACGCTACACCCAACGGACGCCCCATACGCATAGACACCTCGCTCATGGAGCAGGTACTGGTGAATATCATCAAAAATGCCGTCGAGAGCATAGAGCAAACCACCGACGGACGCAAAGGCGAAATCACGGTCAGCGTAACAAGCCCCGTCACCATCGAAGTAACCGACAATGGCGCCGGTATCAGCCCCGAAGCCGAGGCGAAGCTCTTCACGCCTTTCTTCTCGACGAAACCCAACGGACAAGGTATCGGGTTGGTGCTGATTCGAGAGATCTTGATTCGACACGAGTGTACCTTCTCACTGCGTACCTACGACGACGGACTGACCCGCTTCCGTATCTCTTTTAAAATGACGCCATGACTGCGACCGCAACTTCGCCCTATCTCAGCATCATCATACCGTTCTATGGCACAGCCGACCGGCAATGGCTGCAACGTTGCCTCGACAGCATCCGTCAACAGGGATTCGATGAGGTTATAGAGACACTGGTGGTCGACGACGGCGGCAAAGGTCCGGGCGGTGCCCGCAACAAAGGCATTCGCCAAGCCACAGGCGACTATCTGCTTTTTGTCGATGCCGACGACTATCTGATGCCCTGCTGTCTGGAGCGTTGCCTGCCGTGGCTGAAACAACATAGCCCCGACATGTTCTCGTTCGGCATGGTGCGGGTGAACGAGAGCGAACAGCCGCAACTGCCGCCCTCTTATATCACGCCGATGCCGGTACGATGCTATCCGTCGGGTGCTGCCTATATGTGGCGGCACAACTTCTTCGGCACGGTGTGGCATCACTTCTTCCGGCGCGAATTTATCACCGGCAATGCACTGCTCTTTGCCGAAGAGCGCTTTCATCAGGACGAGGACTTTTTGCTGAAGGCATATTCATTGGCAGGCAAAACCCTTGTCACCGATACGCCCCATTATGTGTACGTCAAACATGCCCTCTCCATCACCCATAGTTCTACGCTTGCCATGCGGCTGCGTCGGCTGGCAGACTTTCGCGCCATGCTTCGCCGGGTGTCGGCACATATCCGGACGCTGCCTCCCGCCTCGCTTGCCCGTCGGGCTGCGTGTCGCCGCTACCTCTTTCTGCAGGCAGACTATGTACAACAGATGGTGAGAAACTTGTGTCGGCTATGAGAATACTCCTTTTAGGCGAGTTCAGCCACCTGCACTGCACCTTGGCACAAGGGTTGCGCACCTTGGGACACGAAGTGTGTGTAGCCGCCAGCGACAGCGGATGGAAGCGCTACCCTTACGACATCTCGCTCAACCGCCCCACCAACAGCTTGACAGACGGGGTGCTGTGTCTCTGTCGGGTGCTTCGCCACCTGCCCGATTTTCGCGGCTACGACGTGGTGCAGCTCATCAGTCCCTACTTTCTGCGTCTGCGCAGCGAGCGTACCCTTCCCGTCTATCGGTATCTGAAACGGCACAACGGCAAACTCTTTCTGGGTGCTTTCGGAACCGATTACTACTATATCCGTGCCTGCATGGAGACCGATACGTTCCGCTACTCGGACTTCAAAACGGGCGATGTGTATCGCGATACTCCCTTTAATCGCGTCACGCTCGACGACTGGTATCGGGGCGGCGCCGCCCGTGCCACCCGCGCCATTGCCGAAACATGCGACGGAATCATTGCCTGTCTGTGGGAGTACTATGTATCTTATATGCTTTACTTTCCCGACAAGACAACGTTCATTCCGCTGCCTGTCGACCTGCGTCACATCTCATCGCGGGTGCGCAACATTCCCAATGTGATGAACCTCTTTATCGGCATACAGAAAGAGCGCAGTGTACTGAAGGGTACCGACCGCATGTTGCCCGTGTTGTACGAGATAGAGCGGCGTTACCCTGAACACTGCCGTGTCACCCGTGTAGAAAACGTGCCCTACCTTCGCTATCAGCAATTGCTCGACGATGCCGATGTGCAGCTCGACCAGCTCTACTCGTACACGCCGTCGATGAACTCACTGCTCGCCATGGCAAAAGGAGTAACGGTCGTGGGAGGCGGAGAACCGGAACCTTACCAACTGCTGAACGAAACGTGTCTGCAGCCCATCGTCAACGTGCTGCCCGACGAGCAAGACATATATAATAAGGTGGAGCAATTGGTGCTGCATCCCGAACGCATCCCCGATCTGTCGCGACAGAGCATTGAATACGTAGCGCGCCACCACGATGCCGTCGAAGTGGCGCGCCGGTATGTGCAGGCATGGAACGGATGTCGGTAGTGTGCGGTTGTGCACCCGGTTTGTGCACAATCGCACACGAAGCGCGATCTGTATATTTGCGTACTTGCTTAGTTAGTAGTAAGTTATTTATTTGGCATACTATTTGATTTAACCTATACCTATTGCTTTTCATTTGATACAAACGATTATTTTTAAAACGAATATAGTATGATAAAGACAGTAAATCTGCAAAAAGTCTTCCGCACGGAAGAGGTGCAAACGTATGCTTTGAACGACGTAAGCATCGAAGTGAAAGAGGGTGAATTTGTCGCCGTCATGGGACCGTCGGGATGTGGTAAATCGACCTTGTTGAATATACTCGGTCTGTTAGACAATCCTACTTCGGGCGAGTACTATCTCAACGATACCGAAGTGTCGAAATACACCGAATCGCAACGCACCAATCTGCGTAAAGGTGTTATCGGCTTTGTCTTCCAGAGCTTCAACCTGATCGACGAACTCAATGTCTACGAAAACATAGAACTACCGCTGCTCTACATGGGCATCCCCTCTGCCGAACGCAAGAAGCGTGTCGAGGTAGCTATGGAGCGCATGGCGATTACACATCGCAGCAAGCACTTTCCACAGCAGCTATCGGGCGGTCAGCAGCAACGCGTTGCCATTGCGCGTGCCGTAGTGGCAAATCCCAAGCTGATCCTTGCCGACGAACCTACCGGGAACCTCGATTCCAAAAACGGCAAAGAGGTGATGGGGCTGCTTAGCGAACTGAACAAGGAGGGAACAACCATTGTGATGGTGACGCACTCGCAACACGATGCCGGCTATGCAGGACGAATCATCAACCTGTTCGACGGACAAGTGGTGGAGGAAGCCAATCTGTAAGAATCCCATCGGAACCATATAACACCGCATAACAATGAGTATGGAAATAGAAAAAGTCATCATGACCGGCATGGTCTTCAAAGGCGAAAAGGGCAATGACCCGAAAGGAAAGCCAAAGGTGAAAACCAAAGCCAAGAAGAAGGCGTATATCACCGGCGCACATGGGTCGGGAGCTGCCAAGATGAAAGCTGATATACGAAAGAAGAGAGCTAACCGGAAATAAAACCAAATCAGTCATTAGACTTCACCTGAATTTATACAGGGCAACCGCATATGGGATGCGATTGCCCTGATAAAGTATTAACCAACTCCAAGCCGGCAAGGTCGTATATACTGCTTATCTCCTTCGGTCAAGTGGTAGAACTGTGGACTGAATACTGCGGACTGAATACTGCAGCTGAATACTGCGCGCTGAAAGCGCAACCTATTACATGATAGGCTGTCCACGTAGGACGCCGGATGAGGAGATACATGCCACATAGACCCGATGCGTCGTTCGCTACGCTCACTAGCGTTATTGACGAACCTGCAATAACGCTATTCCTCCCTGTTATCCGTCTCCAATTTGATTCAATTTCCCTAATTATTGGGTAGGAAAGTTTGTATTTCCCCGAAAACCTTTATTTTTGCCTCAGATTATTACTTCAATAGATTATATGTATTATTCACAATAAGTTTGTTTATTAACCT
>JAISIN010000111.1 GCA_031262085.1 Prevotellaceae bacterium | reverse complement strand
GAGGTGGCAGAGTGGTCGATTGCGGCGGTCTTGAAAACCGTTGAACTGAAAGGTTCCCGGGGTTCGAATCCCTGTCTCTCCGCAAAAAGAGGAAAGTCAAGTGTGGACAACCTAACGCCTGTAGGACTCAACGTCCTACGGGCTTTTTTGTTATTGTCCTGTCTTGCCGATTTCGTTTTCTAAATATAATGATATAAATTAGGGGGGGATAACTCAAAAACTTGTGTGCAAATATAATTGCAGGATTTGTATAGTCTATTGGTAGTGAACGATTTGCAATCGATTCAGACGATAATAGGTAACGACTTAGAAACAATCGAGATGCTTCAATCTGCTTCGTTCTTCATCACTTCAAATAGCTCTCTTTGGTGCCGCGAAGATATAGCTTTTCTATCAAGTTAGGCTAAATACAATACATAATTTTGCTAATATCACCATATAATCGATAGAATTTTGCAATTCGGTTAGTTTATATACTGTTTATCTTCCAAAATTTTGCACCTTTGTGCCATCAACCGTTTATCACGTAAGAATCATGTTGAAGGAAGCATTGGAGCGTATTGCCGAGTTGGAAGCCCAGAATCGCGCATTGATTGCAGAAAACAATCGTTTGCGAGAGATATTGGGCATTGATGTTTCTGTCCCGTCTGAGGAACAAAAAGATACGACTGAAAAGATTGTTTCGGCTCCCGAATTACCCTTTGCAAATGCTGCCATTAACAAATACAGCCCGCCTGATGAGAAAATAGATTTGTACATGTCGCTCTTCCGCGGCAGGGAAGATGTCTATGCCAAACGTTGCTATAGCAAAAGCCACGATAGTAGTTACTACATCCCGGCTTGTCGCCACGAATGGGTAAAAGGCATTTGCGGACGTCCACAAGTAAAATGTAAGAATTGTGATAAACGAGAGCTGCTACCTTTGACTAAAGAGGTTATCAACAGTCATCTTCGTAATAAAGACGAACATGGGGTGGGTATTATCGGCATCTATCCTTTGCTTGGGGATGATACGTGCCTGTTTCTTGCCGTTGATTTTGATGAGGCGGAATGGCAGAAAGATGTGACAGCCTTTCGTGATGTATGTGGAAAGTTGAATGTTCCGGTAGCTGTCGAACGTTCCCGTTCCGGCAACGGAGCGCATGCTTGGTTTTTTTTCGAAGAGGCTGTTGCTGCTGTGTCGGCACGAAGATTAGGCAATGCATTACTGACGGAAGCCATGTCGCAAAGGCATGAAATCAAATTCGCTTCTTATGACAGAATGTTTCCCAATCAAGACTTTATGCCCAAAGGCGGTTTTGGCAATCTGATAGCACTTCCTTTGCAAGGGGGAGCAAGAATACATGGGAATAGTGAGTTTGTGGATGAAGCGTTCCAAAGTTATCCCGACCAATGGGCTTATCTCTCTTCCATTAGAAAGATGACCTTGACAGACATAGAAGCATTCTTGGCTACATTTGGTAATGGAAGCAATTTGGGAGAACTCGCCAATGCTAATAACAATGGTGAAGATGAGATTACAAAACCGTGGGAGAAGAAGTCATCAATAATCCCTTTAGCAGATAGAGATTTTCCAAATACCCTCACTATCGTTGAAGCGAATCGACTATATATCCCCAAGCAAGGAATAACTCAACGTGCATTGAATCGCATCAAACGTTTGGCAGCTTTTCAGAATCCCCTGTTTTACAAGACACAGAAGATGAGAATGTCCACGTATGGCATTCCACGTATTATATACTCTTTGGAAGAAACAGACGAATATATCGGTATACCACGAGGCTGTCAGATTTCCTTGTGCCAATTACTGAATGAAGCTCAAGCCAGTTATCTCTTTGAAGATAAACGAAATACAGGTCGAGACATTCAGGTTGAGTTTATGGGTACTCTTCAGGCAGAGCAACAAGAGTCAGTTGATGCTTTATTGCTACACGAGAACGGCGTATTGTCTCTCCCCACCGCTTTTGGCAAAACCGTTATCGGTGCTTCACTCATAGCTGCCAGAAAGTGCAACACACTTATATTGGTTCATCTGCATACACTATTGGAGCAGTGGAAAAAGTCATTAGAGCAATTCTTGGAGATCAACGAAACGTTAGCCGAGGAGCCAATTAAACGGGGACGCAAGAAGAAGCGTTGCATTATCGGACAAATCGGTTCAGGCAAAAACACGGCATCCGGCATTATTGATATAGCACTCGTGCAGAGCTTAATTCACAATAATGAAGTAGATGAAATAGTCAAGAACTACGGAATGGTACTTGTCGATGAATGCCATCATGTCCCTTCGGTTAATTATGAAAAGGTATTATCGGAGGTCAATGCCAAATACATCTATGGGTTAACTGCTACTCCTATCAGACAAGACGGGCAGCATCCCATCGTTTTTATGCAGTGCGGTCCGATACGGTTCAAAGTTACGGCTAAAGAACAGTCGGCAAAACATAGTTTTGAGCATTTTATCGTTCCGCGCTTTACCGGATTCAGAAAGCCCTATTCATTATCGGACGAGAATTGGCACATCACACAAATATATGCAACGCTTGCCGAAGATGATGCACGGAACGAACGTATTGTAAACGATGTAAAAAACGTGTTGGATGACGGTCGTACTCCTATTATCCTTACCCAGCGCACGGAACAAGTAAACTGCTTGGCGAATAAGTTGAAAGGACTAACGGATGCCCATATCATCACCTTAATCGGTGCAAGTT
>JAISIN010000063.1 GCA_031262085.1 Prevotellaceae bacterium | reverse complement strand
GCTACGGTAATATCTATTTCCTGATGGAAATGCTCAAGACAAGAGGTACCGACTTGAAAGGCAAGACCTGCTTGGTATCGGGTTCGGGCAACGTGGCACAGTACACCATCGAAAAAGTGATAGACCTGGGTGGAAAAGTGGTGACCTGTTCGGATTCCGACGGCTATATCTACGACCCCGACGGCATCGACCGCGAAAAGCTGGACTACATCATGGAACTGAAGAACCTTTACCGCGGACGTATCCGCGAATATGCCGAGCAGTACGGCTGCAAGTATGTGGAAGGCGCCCGTCCGTGGGGTGAGAAAGGCGACATTGCCCTGCCCTCCGCCACGCAGAACGAGATTGATGAAGAAGATGCCAAAACATTAATTGCCAATGGTGTAATAGCGGTTTCCGAAGGAGCCAATATGCCTTCTACACCCGAAGCCATCCAAGTGTTCCAACAAGCCAAGATACTTTACGCGCCGGGTAAAGCTGCCAATGCAGGCGGCGTTTCCGTATCGGGACTGGAGATGACGCAGAACTCTATCCGCCTGAGTTGGACGATGGCGGAAGTGGACGAGAAGCTGAAGAGCATCATGAAGAGCATCCACGAAGCGTGTGTGAAATATGGCACGGAGGCCGACGGATACGTGAATTACGTACGAGGAGCCAACGTGGCAGGATTCATGAAGGTGGCTAAGGCCATGATGGCGCAAGGTACCATATAAAGAGCCGGATAGGCGTCAAATATCGCATGTGCGGTAGGGCGCATACAGGAAAGCCCGCAAGAGTTGCTCTTGCGGGCTTTCTTATAGTATGCCGAGCATGGCACTTGACTTGACTACATATAATCGCCATGGTGAAAAAGAAAAAGCCGTTTCTTTATTCTGCCGGTGTAAAAGCTCGCGGGTTTTATCTAAATTTGCCCCATCTAAATCAAAATCAATAAGAAAGGAGCATTTATATGACAGCAATGGAACTCAATGCCGAAATATCTCATCAGCTTAGCCTGATAGCTGACGATGAAAACACGCTTCAACGTGTGCTGAAATACATGAAACGCCTCGCTGCTCGCAAAGAGAAAACGATGGAAGAAGAAGAGTATATCAGTAAAGAAGAGCTGCTGACCGGCATACGCGAAGGGCTGCTGGATATGAAAGAGGCACAACGGACAGGGGAGAAACTCAAAACGCTACAGGAGGTGATTGATGAATTATAGTATCTTTCCCCAAAGAACCTTTTTGCGTGAATTGAAACGCTTGAGTAAAAAGTATCTTTAGCAGCATGAATTATTCTGACAATATCCGATGGAAAAAGGGGCAATGGCAGCATATCCACGGCAAGGTCGTATAGTAACACAGTGTTAGTCGTATTTTAACACGATGTTAATCGTATCTTAACACACAGTTAGTCGTATACCTGTCACCACCCCCTCCTGAAGGTATTGTAGAGCCTCTAAATAGATGATTATGGCATTCTATAGGAAAATTCAGAAAAAAATCAACTCCCTGTGGTACCCGCAATCGATCAGCATTGCCTGATCAAATTCATAAACTCTTCCCGCGTTTTGGCTTGATTGAAGGCGCCGGTGAAGTCGGATGTGGTGGTGATGGCATTCTGCTTCTCTACGCCGCGCATTTGCATGCACAGATGTTTGGCCTCTATCACGACCATGACGCCCAGCGGGTTGAGAGTTTCCTGAATGCACTCCTTGATTTGCAGTGTCATACGTTCCTGCACTTGCAGTCGGTGTGAGAAGATGTCGACCACGCGGGCAATCTTGCTCAGCCCGGTGATATAGCCGTTGGGGATATAGGCTACGTGCGCTTTGCCGTAGAAGGGCAACAGATGATGTTCGCACAGTGAGAAGAAATCGATGTCTTTTACGATCACCATCTGGCTGTATCTCTCCTTGAACTTGGCAGAACGAAGCACTTCGTGTGGATCCATTGCGTAGCCCTTGGTCAGTTCCAGCATGGCTTTTGATACGCGTTCGGGCGTTTTGAGCAACCCTTCGCGGTGGGTATCTTCGCCCAGCAGTTCGATGATGCGTTGGTAATGTTCTTTTAACTCATGTAAGGCAGGTGATGTAATTTCAGAATTTTGTAACATGATACATAGCAATAATTAGGACCGTGTAGCGGGTCTGTTCTATAATGGAATGTTAATTTGCTCTTTGACGATAGATACCTCTTTGAAGACTCCGGTGGCGCGCAGACGGCGCATCATGGCATCTGCCTCTTCGATGCTGCTGAAATCGCCTACACGGCATAGCCAGCGTGGCGAGTTGAACGAGGTGTATACGGGCAGTTCGGGAAAGTATTCTTTGATGCGTGTCCCCACCTCGTGGGCTTCGGTCTTGGCTCGTCCGGTATTGTTGCCGGCGTAGAGCTGAATGCGATAACCCGCTACTTTGAGCATCGGTTTGCCGTCGCTGTTGGCGACAAGGTTGCCCGAGCCTATCAGTGCGGCGATGCGTGCATCTTGGTGGATGGTTACCTTACCTTGTCCGGGCACGTTGCGTTCTAAGCTCTGAATGATGTTGTTTTGTGCCGTCATACCGACGGCACAAAACAACAAGGTTATTGACAGGGTGATTTTTTTCATTTCGATGAAGTATGTCGCAACTGTTTGCTTACTTGAATGCGTCGATGATTCCTTTGAAGTCGGTAACATTCAGTGCGGCGCCACCAATGAGTCCGCCGTCTACGTCGGGGTTGTCAAACAGCTCTTTGGCGTTCGAAGGCTTACAGCTTCCGCCGTAGAGTATGGAGCAGTTGTCGGCAATCTCCTTACCATACTTATTGGCTACGAGCGAACGTATGAAAGCGTGCATCTCTTGTGCTTGTGCAGGTGTGGCAGTCTTTCCGGTGCCGATAGCCCATACGGGTTCGTAAGCCAGCACGATTTTGCCAAAGTCGGCAGGCGACAGACTAAATACCGATTCCATTTGTGTAGCCACTACATCGTTTTGTCTGCCGGTTTCGCGCTCTTCGAGCATCTCTCCGATGCAGAAAATGGGGGTCAGACTGTTTGCCAGCGCTAATTTCACCTTCTCTTCGAGTGTTGCGAGGGTCTCACCGTAGTAGGCGCGACGCTCCGAGTGTCCCAGAATGACGTACTTGGCGCCGGTCGATGCAACCATGGCTGCCGACACTTCGCCGGTATAGGCTCCTTGTGCCTTGTCGGCGCAATTTTCGGCTCCTACGCCGATGATGCTCGGATTGACCAGCAGAGTAACCGATGCCAGATGGATAAACGGCGTGCAAATCACTACATCGCAGTGGGGTTGGTTGGCGGTTAATACTTCGTTCAGCTCTTTTGCAAGGGCAATACCCTCTTGCAGGGTCTTGTTCATTTTCCAGTTTCCTGCAACAATGTTCTTTCTCATTTTTATTCTTGTTTATTTGATAAATGTTCTCTTCTCCTTTTCCTGATTCTTTGCAATATGGGGATAGCTCTATCGATTCCCACGATCAACAGCAGCGGAATGAAAAACCACAAGACTGCGTAGGCGACGGCACGCAGCTTTCCGCCGCTTTGAAGCCGACCGATAGGCAGTTTGTCTAACCGGTCGGTCAGGGCATATTCGTCGGGCAGATCGTTGTGGCTCCATTTGCCCAACACAACGCCATCTTTGAGTAGCAGCAATCCGGGGTTTGAACGAATGATGGTCTTCAGAGCAATGTCGTCGCTCAAGAGAAACGGGTATTCGGCTCCGGTTTTGTCGCGCCACTGTTCGACCTCTTCCATAGGAGAGGAGGTGAGGGCGTAAAAGCGATAGTTGCGCTCCACACAATAGTCGTACAACTCGTTGATGAGGTCGATATTGCTGTCGTCGGCGTTCTCTATCCGATGTGCTATCAGCAGGAAGGTATAGTCGGGGTTATGAATGATGGTGTCGAGAACCTCTTCGCCTGTCTTTGGATCGGTGAGATAAAAGTCTTGGTAGCGCGGGTCGAACTGCCCGATGCCGTGCCGTATGTCGGTACTTACCTTGTAAGGACGGAAATCGAGTATGGGCAGGTAGTATAAGCAATATATCGAGAGCGCAAAGGCATACAGCAAGGTATAGGTGGATGCCATCCAAGCAGTACGGTGTGTGATGAGGCGTATCATTTGCGCTCTGCCGCGGAATAGTATGATGGCTGCTGCCAGCAAAATGAGATTCTTGACGAAAGTCTCTTGATTGGTCAGTACCACAGCATCGCCAAAGCAGCCACAGTCGGTTATCGGGTTGGATATTGCCAGATAGAGGGTAAGGGGTGTCATGACCGACATGAACAACAACGTCAGCAGGGGCGCCAAGTTGCGGCGGATGCCGAAGAAGAGGTAGATGCCGATGGTAAACTCCAAAATGGAGAGGCACAAGGCTATGAGCATCAGCAAAGAATCGACCATCCATGTACCCATGCCGAAGGCAAAGATGTAGTCTTGTATCTTGTAATAGGTACCGGTGGGGTCGACCGCTTTTACAAAGCCCGAGAAGATGAAGACAACAGCCAGCACAAAGCGGCAGGCGTTGACGGTAACTTTCCATACAACGGCCTGTTGTTCGGGATTCAGGCGGGCTATATGTCTCTGCTTATTCTCCAAACTCAAATTTTATAAGGGCAAAGACCGCGTAGTTAATCATATCCATGTAGTTGGCATCTACGCCCTCGGAAACCAAAGTAGCACCTGCCAGATTTTCAATCTTCTTGGTGCGGTAGATTTTCATCAGAATCAGGTCGGTGTACGAGGTGATGCGCATGCTGCGCCAAGCTTCGTCGTAGTCGTGATTCTTGGCAAGCATCAGTTCTAAAGAAGCGGTGGCATACTTGTCGTATAAGGCGATAGCTTCGTCGTAGTTCAGATCGGCTGATTCGGCATAGCCTAACTCTAACTGTATTAATCCGATGATACCATAGTTTACAATCGCTATAAATTCTGAACGTCTGTCTTCGTCGACCAATGTTACACCTTTGGTTTCAATGCTGCGGATGCGGTTGGCTTTGATAAAGAGTTGGTCGGTGACCGATGTAGGACGGAGAATGCGCCACGCCGGATCGTAATCGTGCAGTTTTTTTTCAAATAAATCGCGACAGATAGCTATTACCTGTTCAAATTGTTGCTTGGTCTCTTTCATTGCTTCTTTGAATAGACCGCAAAATTACAGGATTTATTTGAAATGGTTTCATGTAGAAATATAAAAAGTGTGCGCTTACGTGATTATTCACGTAAGCGCACACGCTGTGTTATTTGATAAAACGGACTTACGAGCAACGCAGCACCTGTCCCGGACGCAATATCGACTTCCGTGTGATGCGGTTGAGTTTGCAGAGACTGTCAATGGAGATTCCCTGACGGGAAGCGATGCGCGACAAGGTATCGCCTTTCTTCACCTTGTAGTAGACGTTGCCTCCGGTAACGGTGGCGCCGTTCTTGGCAACTTGTTGGGCTTTGTTGAAGGTGTAGGTATCGGCTACGATGTCTTGCTTGACAAAGTCGAACATCAATGCCGGATCGATGGGTATTCCTAAGAAACGGGTTTCAAAATGCAGGTGCGAACCGGTGCTTCGCCCCGTATTGCCACCCAAGCCGATAGGTTCGCCGGCTTTTATTTCTTGATCGACGGTAACAAGTTGTTTGGAGAGGTGACCGTAAACCGTTTCCAGACCGTTGTTATGACGGATGACAATGTATTTGCCGTAGCCGCGACGGCGACCCTGATTCTTTACGATGCGTATCTTTCCGTCGAAAGCGGCAACAATGGTGTCACCAATGGCTACCTTGATATCCAGCCCATAGTGCATGCGTCGACGGCGCGGGCGGTAACCGAAAACGTCGGTGATTCGCGTATTCTGAGTAGGCATGCTGAAGCCGGTAAGGTCGAACTTATATGAATCGGGTACGACAGGATTATTATAACGAATCATGTTATTGTCCCAATCAGGGTAGATATCGATAGCCTGCTGGGCAGCCAGCTCGGCACGTATTTGTTGTTGCAAAGCCAATGAGTCTACACTTTTCAGCTTTTTGTCTATGGGCGCCTGACGGGCAATAAGATCTTGGGCGGAAAGACTACCGCTTATCACGATGGAAATAGCCAAGATGAGTGTTCTGTTCGTTATAAACTTCATATTATATAAGAGTGGTAAAAAATAAATCTGCCAAAGGTACTATTATTTTTTTGAAGTGAACGGAGGTAGTTAACGCTTTTTGTGCTAAGAGTACTTAACGGGATGTGTATAATGTATCATAATATATTCAGAGTAAGAGAGTTGTGCAAAAATATGTTTTACAACATAAAAGCGAACAAAGCGGCTGGTTTGAAACAATAAGAGGGACTGTATTTAGCTGATAGCTGCCCAGTTGGCATGGTTTTTTTGCAAAACCTTCAGTTGCTTCCATAGCAGTGCATTCTCGGGTAAAGAAGCAGCAGGATCGGCAACGATCTCTTCGGCTATGTGGCGGACATATTGCAGCAGTTGCCCGTCGTGCGACAGGTCGGCTATTTTCAGATCGAAGGGTACGCCGCTCTGCTGGGTGCCTTCCAAGTCGCCCGGACCGCGCAGTTTCAGGTCGGCTTCGGCTATCTCGAAGCCGTCGTTGGATTCTACCATAATATCTATGCGTTTGCGTGTATCTTCTGCCAGTTGAAACTTGGTTACCAAAATGCAGTACGACTGTTCGGCTCCGCGTCCCACCCGTCCGCGGAGCTGGTGGAGTTGCGACAAGCCGAATCGTTCGGCATTCTCTATGACCATGACGGAGGCGTTCGGTACATTGACGCCGACTTCTATCACGGTGGTTGCTACCATGATTTGTGCTTCGCCCGATACAAAGCGTTGCATCTGTGCATCTTTGTCGGTAGCTTTCATCTTGCCGTGTACTTGGCAGACGGTATATTCGCTAAACTCCTTGCAGATGTTGCCGTATCCATCTTCCAGATTCTTCAGATCGATTTTCTCACTCTCTTTGATGAGGGGATAGACGAAGTAGATTTGGTGTCCCTTCTCTATTTCCCGCCTGACGGTGCGATAGAGAGTGTGGCGATGTGCATCATATTGATGTATCGTCACGATGGGTTTGCGACCGGGGGGTAGCTCGTCGATGACCGATACATCCAGATCACCGTAGAGTGTCATGGCTAAGGTGCGGGGAATGGGGGTGGCAGTCATTACCAGTACATGCGGTGGTTGCAGGTTTTTGGTCCACAGCCGCGCTCGTTGTGCCACGCCGAAACGGTGTTGCTCGTCAATGATGACCATTCCCAGCGCCGCAAAGCTGACGGTTTCTTCTATCACTGCGTGGGTACCTATTAATAGATGTATCTCTTTGGTGAGTAAGCCCGACAGAATACTTGCCCGCTTTTTCCCTTTGACGGATCCGGTAAGCAGTCGTACCTCTATGTTCATGCCGGCAAGCAGTTGGCAGATGGTGATGTAGTGCTGGTTGGCAAGAATCTCGGTAGGCGCCATGAGGCAAGCCTGATAACCATTGTCGAGTGCGATGAGCATGCTCATGAGCGCTACCAATGTTTTTCCGCTGCCCACATCGCCTTGTAGCAGTCGGTTCATTTGTTTGCCGCTGCCGGTGTCGCGGCGAATCTCTTTCAGCACCCGCTTTTGGGCGTCGGTCAGTTCAAACGGGAGGTGGTGTGCGTAGAAGGTGTTGAAGAGGGTGCCCACGGTATCGAAACGATAACCCCGATATTTCTGTTGCCGTTCTGTGGCGTAGTGCAAGATATTGAGCTGTACGTAGAAAAGCTCTTCGAACTTCAGGCGATACTGTGCCCGTCGTAATTGTTCGGGCGTGGTGGGGAAGTGGACGACAGTCAGAGCTTCCGTAAGCGGCATCAGATGGTGGGTGTGAAGTAGGGTGGGGGTAAGCGTTTCTGGCAAAGGGTCGCGCAATTGCTTGATGGCATTCTGCATCATTGCTTCTATGGCGCGCGAATTGATATAGTTGCGCTTCATCTTGTCCGTGGTGTTGTAATAGGGTTGCAACCCCATGTTAGTGAGCTTCAGCTCAGATGCAGGATCGATGTCGGGGTGGGCTATATTGACGCGTCCGCCATACATCGTAGGTTTGCCGAATACGATGTATTCCTGATGCCACTTGTATCTGTTTGCCACGTTTTTGATGCCTTGAAACCACACCAAGTCGACAATGCCCGTGCCGTCGGAGAAGTGGGCGACCCACCGTCGTTGTCGCCCCTCTCCAATGGTTTCGGCGCTGAGTATCTCGCCTTTGAGTTGGATGTACGGCATATTTCCGTCTATCTCGCGGATGAGATAGATGCGGCTACGGTCGACGTACTTATAAGGGAAATAGTACAATAAGTCGTGTAAGGAACCGATGTTTAGCTCCTCTTTGAGTATAGCCGCTTTTCGCGGTCCTATACCTGCCAGATATTGAATATTGATGGAGCCAATATCAAACATTTACCCCACCACGCACATAGCTTCTTTCAACTCTTGCACTTTCTCTTTGCCAAGTATGATGTTTACAAGGTGCATGGCAAACTCCATGGCGGCGCCCGGTCCTTTTCCGGTGATAATGTTGCCGTCTATCTCGGTTTGTGCCGTAGTGACGTTGGCACCGGTCAGGTATTTCTCAAATCCCGGGTAGCAAGTGGCTCTTTTCCCTTTCAGCAATCCAAGGTTGCCCAGTATCATGGGGGCGGCACAGATGGCAGCGATGGGTTTATTCTGATCAGCAAACTGCTGTATCAGTTTGCGTAGACGTGCGCATTTCTCTAAGGTAGCGGCACCGGGCATTCCGCCGGGCAGCACGATTAGTTCGGCATCGGCAAAGTCGCAATTATCAATGTTGCGGTCGCACAACACAGGCACATCGTGTGCACCCGTCACAATCTCGTCGGGGGTTACGGTGATCATCTCTACATTCATACCGGCTCTTCTTAATACATCGACAGTGGTAAAGGCTTCGACCTCTTCAAAACCGTCAGCAAAAAAGACATAAATTGTTCCCATAATAAAATCTCCTTTATTTTAAATTGAAATAATACGTTATTGTTCCTGTTTGATTGGTTACTCCCTCTACGGAGTTGAAGCGGGCTTTACCGGCAGCCTCTTCGGCTGCATTGCGCAATGTGGAGTTGACGGTAGTGGTTTCCCGCAGGTTGACTTCGGTGCGTATAACGATACCTGCGGGGTTGACGGTGATGGTTATCACTACTTTGCCATCGTCTCGTACCGTGTAGGCAGGTAGTGGCAATCCTCCTTCTCCCAGATGTCGTCCTTCCAGATTGAATGTTCCACTGTTGTTGGTGTGGGCTGTTGCTCCTTCCTGCTTCTTTCCGTCGGCAACACCTTGTGTGGTTTCTCCTTCTGTTGCGCCTTTGCTGCCCGTTTGCGTTCCTCTTCCAAAAGCGTTGGTTACCCGTTGCCGTGCCGTCTCTTCCGCTTCCCGCCGTTCGCGTTCGGCTCTGGCTTCTGCCTGCTTACGGGCTTCTTCGGCTTTTTGTGCTTCGCTCTCTTCGGGGATCATCGACACGGTTTCTTCCTCATTCTGTGTCACCAAAGGCTGGTTGTCTACATCGGGTAGTTCGGGAGCTTCCGGTTCGGGCAGTATGCTTACCTTTACCAAAGAGGGGTCGGTATTGCCTTGCGCATCGGGTAGTTCGCCCAGCATCACCGGCACGCCGTCTTCTGCTGTCTGTTGGGGGACAGTGAACCCCACCCATATCAGTAGGAGCAGGATGCCTACGTGTATCAGCAGTGCGCCTGTTATGCCTATGTATTTGCCTTTTTTTCCAAGATTCATATTGATTGAGCTTTGGCACAAAGGTGCGCCGGCTTACCGTTACCGCTTCTCCGGCGGTCGGGTAGCCAGCACCATCTTGAAATGGTTTTCGTTAGCAATATTCAATACTTTCACAATTTCCCGATACGGTACGCTTTCGTCGGCATAGAGAGCCACATACATATCCGGTTCTTTGGCTGCGCATGTTTGCAGAAAGGGCGTGAGCTGTTCGGGGTCGATGGCTTTTTCGTTTTCGTTGCCAAAGGCGACAAAGAGTTGCAGCTCTTTGTCTATGATGACCCGCGTGAGTGGCTTGGCAGAGGTCTGCTGTTTGCCTTGTGGAAGCAATACCTTGATGGCATTGGGCGATACTACTGTGGAGGTAATCATAAAGAATATCAGCAGCAGGAATATCACATCCGTCATGGATGCCATGCTGAAAGCGGGCGATATTTTGTTTCTACGCTTTAACATCATTGTTCAGCATATCCATAAAAGCCATGGTTTGGGCTTCCATTTTATTCACTACACCGTCAATCAGTGTCACCAGATAGTTGTAGGCAAACATGGCAATGATGCCGACGATCAGACCGCCTACTGTGGTAATCATCGCCTCATAGATACCTCCCGAAAGGAGTGTGATGTCGATGTTGTTGCCGGCATTTGCCATCTCGAAGAAGGCGCGCACCATGCCGGTTACTGTTCCAAGGAATCCAATCATCGGAGCGCCCGACGAGATGGTTGCCATGATGGTCAGTCCTTTTTCGAGGCGGGTTATCTCAAAGTTTCCCACGTTCTCGATGGCTGCCTGTATGTCGTTGACCGGCTTGCCCAATCGGCTGATTCCCTTTTCTATCATACGCGCCGTAGGGGTATTTACGCCGCGGCAGTACGAAACGGCAGCTTTGATTTCTCCTCCTATGATGTAGTCTTTTATCTTATCCATGAATTGAGGGTCTTCTTTGGCTGCCTTGCGAATCACGAAGTTACGTTCAAAGAGGATATAGAAACAGATGACAGAGAGTATGGCCAATACAATCATGATCCATCCGCCTTTGAGTGCCATGCTCCACAGATTCATGACTTCGGGGGTGGCAACGGGCGTCAGTACGGGGTTGCTGCCGGCGATGGTATCGCTTAGGGCGGCGGTTGCTTGGGCTATGAAGAACATATAATAGATTAAAAATTAAAAATTAGAAACTAAAAGAGTAAGCTTATCATTTATTAAGCTTAGGGGTTAGAGGCGCAGACAGGCTTTATACTCTTGAATGGTGCGTTCCAATCCCAGATAGAGAGCGTCGCATATCAAGGCATGACCGATAGATACTTCGTCTATCCAAGGGATATGTTCGTGTAGGTATGCCAAATTGACCAAACTGAGGTCGTGTCCGGCGTTCACTCCCAATCCCAGTTCGCGTGCCTTTTCGGCGGCTGCCATAAAGGGGGCGATGGCTTCTTCCGGTTCTTGAGGATATAAGGAGGCATACGGTTCGGTGTAGAGTTCTACACGGTCTGCCCCCGCTTGGGCGGCGTAAGCAATCATCTCCGTGTCGGCAGCTACGAAGAGCGAGGTGCGGATGCCGGCTGAACGGAAGCGGTCGACGATCTCGGTCAGGAAACTCAGGTGGGTTTTGGTATCCCATCCGGCATTCGAAGTGATTTGGTCGGGCGAATCGGGTACCAGCGTCACTTGCGTAGGTTTCACCTTCAATACCAATTCCATAAACTCGGGTGCGGGATAGCCTTCGATATTAAATTCTGTACGAAGTACCGGTTTGAGGTCGTATACATCGATCCGCCGGATGTGACGTTCGTCGGGGCGAGGGTGAACGGTAATACCTTCGGCGCCGAACTTTTCACAGTCCAACGCTACCTTTGTTACGTCGGGTACATTACCCCCGCGTGCGTTGCGTAGCGTTGCTATTTTATTGATATTTACACTTAATCGGGTCATATTCTGTTTATAGTTGGGCAAAAGTACGAATAATATGACATAATCTGTATGATGATTGGGAAAATTATGCCATATTTGCGTTTCATTAAACAATTAGTTATGAAGTTTGCCATTTTTGGAAATGCCTATCAGGTTCAGAAGGCTGCTTATGCCGAGCGGTTGTTTTGCTTGTTGGCACAGCGGCATGCGCAAGTATGCGTGAGTAGCGAGTATTATCAGTTTCTTACCACCCGACTGAAGTTCGATATGCCTCATGTGGAACTCTTCGATGGTGACGACTTCACTGCCGATATGGTTATCAGCATTGGCGGTGACGGCACTTTTTTGAAATCGGCAGCCCGAGTGGGGCGGAAAGGTATTCCGATACTGGGTATCAATATCGGTCGACTGGGTTTTTTGGCAGATATATCGCCCGAAGAGATGGAAGAGACCGTGAACGAAATATACAGGCAGCATTATAAAGTAGAAGAGCGCAGTGTGTTGCAACTGCAATGCGACGATGTGCACCTGATGCAGGCGCCTTATGCACTGAACGAAATAGCGGTGTTAAAACGTGACAGCTCTTCCATGATTACCATTCATACGGCAATTAACGGGGCACATCTTACTACTTACCAAGCCGACGGACTGATTGTCGCTACGCCTACCGGTTCGACTGCCTATTCTCTGAGTGTGGGCGGACCGATTATTGTGCCACACAGCAAGACGATCTCGATTACCCCCGTTGCTCCTCACAGCCTGAATGTGCGACCGATTGTGATTTGCGACGACTGGGAGATTACGTTAGATGTGGAGAGCCGAAGCCATAACTTCTTGGTTGCTATCGACGGAGGCAGCTCGACGTGTAGAGAAACTACGCGCCTCTCTATTTCGCGAGCCGACTATAGTATTAAGGTGGTGAAGCGATTCGATCATACCTTCTTCGACGTGCTTCGCAACAAGTTGATGTGGGGGGCGGATGTTCGGTAGGGCTGTCTGTGCGTAACCTTTATCTCAGCATCGGCATGATATACGACCAATGGGTATGGATGATCTTCCATAGTCCGTTGTCCTGTCTTTGATATACCTCTGTACAGTTCCAGCGATAGAAGTCGTCGCGTTCGTGCGAATGTAGATTGAAGGAGAGAACGACTGCCGATTCATTGATTTGTTGTACTTCGGGATTGAGCATGGCATATCTGTCGACGTTTACCTGTCCGCGCACTTTTTCATAATATGTCTTAATGGCATCGTAACCGTCGATCCGTCTGTCTAATGATGGGTCGAAGTAGGTATAGTCTTCTGCATACAATTCGAGATAAGCATCGGGATTTCCATGGTTCCATGCTTCTAAAGCTGCCTTTTCCAAGGCGATGATGTGTTGTTTAATTGTTAGATCCATTTTGATTAATCAGTTATTTCATTTTGTATAATGTGACAAAGGTAAACTTTTTATTGGTTAGTTATACGAAAAGAGGCACAAAGTTATTGTGCCTCTTTAATAATGTCCATTCTATTGTCTTGAATCCTATCGGTATTCGATCAATTATGCCTTACGGTACTTCGCCAACTCGTCTGCCGTAAGTCGGTCGATGAAGCCTGCATGTTTAGATATTTCTGCTTCGGCATAGTTCAGATAGACCCATGCCGAGTCGGTAAAGAGCTGGGGTGCCTTGGAGGCATCCTGAATCATCAGATGCGACATGATACACACGGCAGCCATTTCATAGAGGCGGCGTGCCACAAAGTCGTGAAATTCCTGATTCTCCTTTCCCTTCATGGTGGCTACGCTGCTCTCAAACAGGTCGTCCATCTTTTTGAGGCGGTCGGCGAGTGGCTGCATGGCTTGGCTGCATGGCAGCGTTTCAAAGTCGCGCAAGGTAGCCAGATAAGAACCGTTGGTGACGTAGCGGATAGCTGCTACGGTCTGCAGTTGCGTAGTTCCTTCGTAGATGCTGGTGATGCGTGCGTCGCGGTAAATACGTTGGCAGGCATACTCCAGCATGAATCCCGATCCGCCGTGAATCTGAATGCTGTCGTAAGCGTTCTGGTTGGCATATTCCGAGTTCATGCCTTTGGCAAGCGGGGTGAATGAGTCTGCCAGCTTGGCATACTTCTTCTGCTCGGCGCGTTCTTCGGGGGTGAGCTTGCGTTCGCGGGCAATGTCTTCAAGTGCTTTATAGATATCAACGTAGCGGGCAGTCTGGTAGAGCAGTGCACGTCCGGCATCGAGCTTGGCTTTCATGCCGGCAAGCATGTCGTACACGGCAGGAAACTCAATGATGGCTTTACCAAACTGTTTGCGGTCGCGGGCATACGCTAAGCCCTCGTTGTAGGCGGCTTGCGACAAGCCCACCGACTGTGCTGCAATGCCCAGACGGGCACCGTTCATCAGTGCCATGACATACTTAATCAATCCCAGTTTGCGGTCACCGCACAACTCTGCGCGGGCATTCTTGTACACCAGCTCGCAGGTGGGCGAACCGTGAATGCCTAATTTGTTTTCAATACGGCGCACATTCACACCGCCATCGCGTTTGTCGTAGATGAACATCGACAGCCCGCGACCGTCGCGTGTGCCCTCTTCCGAGCGTGCCAATACCAGATGCAGGTCGGCATCGCCGTTGGTGATGAAACGTTTCACGCCGTTCAGTCGCCAGCATCCGGCGGCTTCGTCGTAAGTCGCTTTGAGCATCACGCTTTGCAGGTCGGAGCCGGCATCGGGTTCGGTCAAGTCCATCGACATCGTTTCGCCGGCGCAGATGCGAGGGATGAAGCGGTTGTGTTGGTCTCCGTTGCCAAACTCATAGAGCGTTTCGATGCAGTCTTGCAGCGACCAGATGTTGCCGAAGCCGGCATCGGCAGCGGCTACAATCTCGGCACACATGGTATAGGGGGTGATGGGGAAGTTCAGCCCGCCGAAACGACGCGGCATCGTCATGCCGTTCAGTCCGGCTCTGACCATGGCTTCGAGGTTCTGCTTCGTGCCGGAGGCATATTCTACCCGTCCGCCTTCGCAATGCGGTCCCTCTTCGTCTACGCCTTCTGCGTTGGGCGCAATCACGTCGGCAGTAATCTCGCCGGTAATCTCGAGCACTTTGTTATACGAGTCCATTGCGTCGGCATAGTCCTGCGGCGCATAGTCATACTTATCTTTGTCTTGGTATCCGCGCTCTTTCAGCTCGCAGATGCGTTCCATCATCGGGTTCTCCAACTGAAACTTCAGTTCGGGAACGTCAGTATAAAAATTTGTCATAACTCCTCTATTTACTATTCTGCTTATAGTATTTAATCATCTTGGGTATCACCTCTTCCACCGTTCCGTTGATTACATAATCGGCAAGGGTGTTGATAGGGGCATTCTCGTCGTTGTTGATGGAGATGATGATGCCGCTCTCCTGCATGCCGGCAATGTGCTGAATCTGTCCGCTGATGCCGCAGGCAATGTACAGTTTGGGGCGTACCGTTACGCCGGTTTGTCCTATTTGCCGGTCGTGGTCACAGAAGCCGGCATCGACGGCAGCGCGGCTGCCCCCTACCTCGGCGTGCAGCTCTTTCGCCAGTTCGAACAACAGGTCGAACCCTTCGCGACTGCCCATGCCGTAGCCGCCGGCTACGATGATCGAGGCGCCTTTGAGGTTATGCTTGGCTTTTTCGACATGGCGTTCTATCACCTTTATTATATAGTCGGTATCGGGCACATACTTGGCTACGTCGTGGCGGATCACTTCGCCTTCGTAGTTTGGGTCGAGCAGCTCTTTCTTCATCACGCCCTCGCGCACGGTTGCCATCTGCGGGCGATGTTCGGGGTTGACAATGGTGGCTACGATGTTGCCTCCGAATGCCGGACGAATCTGATAGAGCAGGTTCTTATACACCTTTGCCTCTTTCTTGTCTTCATGACTGCCTATTTCGAGGGCGGTACAGTCGGCAGTCAGTCCGCTCTTCAGAGCCGACGACACACGCGGACCGAGGTCGCGACCGATAACCGTGGCACCCATCAGGCAGATTTGCGGTTGCTCCTCTTTGAAGAGGTTCACCAATACGGAGGTGTGGGGAAGCGATGTGTAGGGGAACAACCCCGGTGCATCGAATAGGTGCAGACGGTCTACACCGTAGGGGAACAGTTGTGCTTCGATGCCGTCTAATCCGTTTCCGGCTACGACGGCTTCTAATTGGCAACCCAATTGGAGCGCCAGTTTACGTCCTTTGGTAAGGAGTTCGAGACTTACATCGGCAACCACGTTGCCTTCAAGCTCGCAATATACAAATACGTTGTTCATAATGCTTTATCCGATAGTATGGTTTGCCAGCAGTTCGACGATCAAGCTCTCCACGTCGGCATCGCTGCCGGTGAGTGTGCGGCTCTCTTTGGCTTGGAATGAAATGTTCTCAATGGCTTTCACCTTGGTGGGCGAGCCGCTCAGTCCGCACTGCTTCACATCGCCGTCGACGTCGGCTACGCTCCATTCGGCGATGTTCAGATAGGGGCGTTCGTCATACAACCCGGCGTAAGGCAGTGCGGCGCCCTCTTTGGTGATGGCTGCTTTTTCTTGCGCACCCAGCGCCCTTTTGTATTTCTGCACCAATTTGGCATTGCGCGGGCGACACGGTGCGGCGCTTCCGTTTACGGTGATGACGATAGGCAACTTGCCTTCTACGGTCTCTACTCCTCCGTCGATATGTCGTTTGGCAACAATTCTACCCGTTCCCTCTTCTACGTTCAGAATCTCTTCCGTGTAGGTGATTTGTGTCAGCCCCAGTTTTTCGGCTACTTGCGGACCCACCTGCGCGGTATCTCCGTCGATGGCTTGTCGTCCGCCAATGATGATATCGGGTTTGCCAATCTTCCGTATGGCTGTGGCAAGCGCATACGAGGTTGCCAGTGTGTCGGCGCCGGCAAATGCACGGTCGGTAAGCAGATAGCCGTTGTCGGCGCCGCGATAAAGCCCTTCGCGGATAATCTCGGCAGCGCGTCCGGGTCCCATGGTGAGCAGGGTAACGGTAGAGCCGGGATGTGCATCTTTCAGGCGTAGCGCCTGCTCCAGTGCGTGTAAGTCTTCGGGGTTAAAGATGGCTGGGAGTGCCGCGCGGTTGATGGTGCCGTCGGCTTTCATGGCATCTTTCCCGACGTTTCGTGTGTCGGGAACTTGTTTTGCCAATACTACAATTTTCAAACTCATGTTCTTTGATTCTTATGTTTTTGAATTGATAAGTTGCTTTGATTCTTGACTTTTGAGCGCGCAAAGTTACTGAAACATTTTGTTTGTGCAAGAAAAATGCACAGATAAGCGGGTTTTGAGCAATCATACAACAAAGGGACGCCTCGTATCGAGGCATCCCTTTGAGTGCATTTCCGTCGATGGAGCGCGTATAGCTTTTAGAATCTATATCCCAATGTCAACAGCACCTGACTGCGATTGTCGGTTACATGGGTGGCTGCGGGGCTGTACCAAGTACCGCTCTCGTAGTAGGCAAAGGGGTAGAACTCCGATTTTTGCGTCGAATATTTGTAGGTGAGGTCGGCATAAAATCCTTTTCCTTTATAACCGATACCAAAGGTATAGTTGCTCAGCTCCTGTGAGTTGGAGAAGTCGGAATCGGTATAGATGGAGTTGATGGGTAATGCTTTTACGGCATACTTCTCGAAGGCAGCGCCGCTATATGTGTATCCGGCGCGGAACGCAAACTGCGGTATGGGCTTGTATTCTATACCGGCGCGGAAGGTATTGACGCCTTTCATTCCGCCATTTCTCATCTGGTCGTTCTCTTCTGCCATCTCTGTGCCGTCGGGGTGGTAGAGGCGTGTAGAGGCATAATCCTTATATTCGTACTCTGCCCCCAATGCCAGCGACGATCCGATAGTATATCCCAGACTGACGTTATAAGTCCAAGGCGTATGGAGCTGATACTCCATGGCCATGTCTTTGCCGTTAGTGTAGTCGTAGGTGTCGATGGTTCGTTGGAAGGTGTTGTCGGTGGGATTACCATGATTGTCGGTGTACAGGTCGGATATCAACACTGCCGAAGTCTTCCACGTCAACTTGTAGAAGGTCGGGGTGTGTACTGCCAGTCCGATGCGGAACGGCGAGTATTCAAACGGACGGAGAATCAAACCCATTTTGACGTCAATACCGGTTCCGCTTACGTTGTTGCGGCTTTCTAAGGAGTAACCGTCGCCATAGGGGTTGCCGGTATTGTCATCGTAGAACGATTCGTCATAGAGCGTATATTTGTCATAGTTGAGGTCGTAAGCTCCGACGGTTACCCCCCAATAAACACGGTCGCTAAAGTTGAACGATACGTTGAAATCGTATTGATTGATGCCTCCGCGTTCACGCGAAAAGAACTCGTTCATATAAGGTGAAGTACCTTCGGCTACACTGGAGTACAGGTTGTCTGTTCCCCAGTCTATCAGCCAGCTTTCATATCCCAGCGCCGATAGCCAGCCTACATCCTCCAGCATGAAAGGATTGTCGCCCCACGTATCTTGGTTCAGTCCGTCGGCGTTGTTTCTCATCACCATGGTCTGCGAGAGATAGTGCGGGTAGTTGTTGTCGTCGTAAAAAATGCCCAGACTTCCTGCACTTCTCATTTCGCGGTTAAACGATTTTATCCGTTGGTAGTTGAAGGCGAAGTTGACATAACGCAGTGAGGTTTCATTGCCGATCTTGTTGGCAAAGACAAAGCCGGCGTTGCCGAAGAACAGCTTGTTACTCTCACGGCTGAACGAATTTCCCTCATAAGAACTTTTAGTGCTTAGATTGTTGAGGTCGAGTGTAAACGCAACGTCGTTACTGCGATATATGCCTATGCCGGCGGGGTTGGTGCCGATGGTCGACAGGTCGCCTCCCAATGCTCCCATCGCTCCTCCCATGGCTACAAAGCGTGCTGTTCCGTTCAAATCCTTATTGGAAAACAGCGTTCCGTCATAGATGGTTTGTGCCCCTGCGTTCAGAACGATGAACGCAGTAAGGGCGGTTGTTATAATCTTCTTCATAATGGTCTTCTCAAAAAAATCATCTCTTGTTTATGTTTCATAATCAAAGTCTTTTCTGCAAGGGGGCAGACGCTTATCTGCGTCCTCCGCCCGAGCGTGAGCTGCCGCCACCCGAACGTGAGCTGCCGCCTCCTCCGCCTCCTGAGAAGCTTCCTCCGCCGGAGCGCGAACTACTACTACCCGACGAGCGATAGCTGCTTCCCGACGACGAGCGGTTGCTGCTTCCCGATGACCGATAGTTGCTCTCCGACGAGCGGTTGTTGTTGCTGCGCGATGAGCTGTTGGAGCTGCCGCGGTTGTAGGTCGATGAGTTGCTGCGCGACGATCCGCTGCTGCTACTGGAGCGGTATCCGCTTTCCGACGACGGGCGGCTCGTAGCTCCGCTGTTGCGCGTTGCTTCGGTATTGCTGTTATAGTTGGAGTTGCGCGTGCTGCTGGGGCGTGTATAGGTTGTGCTGCGCGACGAGGCTGCATTGGTGCGTCCGGCTGTTCCCGAACGGCTGCTTTCTTCGCGGGTGCCTACTACGCGACGGGGGGTGCTTCCGCTCACTCTGTTGTTCCCGCTCACGCGATTGTTTCCGCTCACTCTGTTGCTTCCGCTTACCCGATTGCTTCCGCTCACACGGTTGCTTCCGTTCACGCGATTACTTCCGCTTACACGGTGACTGTTTGTGCGGTTACCGATCGAGTGTCGATTGGTGTACAGGGTATTGTTCCAGTGTCCACCGCCTCCGTAGTGTCCTCCGTATCCCGGTGAGTACCATCCGTAATTGGGGTGATGGTGGTGTCCCCATGTCCATCCGCCGTAGAATCCTCCCCATCCCAGATAGAACCCTCCGCCGTAATAGGGGTATCCCCATCCGCCGTATCCTCCCCATCCGTAGTAGGGATATGCTCCCCATCCGTAGGTGTTGTATCGCCAATCCCACCACAGGTTGTTCGAGAAGGTGGGGAATGCGTAGGCGTACATGCCGTCGTTATAGATGTTCCATTCCCAGGAGTTCAATCCGTATAGAATATCCCAATAGAAGGGACTGCTGATGCTGATCGCAAAGCGTGGATTGCGAAAGCGGATGATGCGCATGGCATACTCGTAGTCGTCGACAGAGCCGTCGAAGCCGTTCACCCATTCGCCGTCGGGGTCTGCCGTCTCTTTCTCCTTTATATATAAGGTGTCGCCTTCGCTTACGAAATCGTTCTCTTTGGAGGTATAGCGACGATTGTATTCGTCGATGTCGCGGGTGTTACCTTTCCTGTCTTGTACAACCACGGTGGTAGTGCCCGGTGTGGTATAGATCTGTGTCACCGTCGGGCGGGTTTCTCTTCTGACCGTTTCCGTTTCAGCCTTGTTTTTGGAGGGAACGAAATAGAGGTCATCCTCTACGCTTTGTGCCGTCAATGCTAACGGGCATCCCAGCGCAACTAACGATAGTAAAATAATCTTCTTCATATCCATATCAATTAGGTTGTGGGTTATTTGTTTATCTAATCATATCTTTTTTATTTGATACAAAGATAATGCCGGATTATCCCCTTCCCAACAGTTTTTCCCGAAAGGTTTATAGGGATTCCCCTATTGTTCCGACGAAACAGTACGAATCGCACCGACAGCACGGATAAAATTAGACGAAAATCCGTGCGCTATCGGTGCGATTCGCGAGTGTATGTAATTTATAGAGAGATGTGATGTGCGTCTTTACAATTTGTATACGCCTTTCTTGGGTATATCCAATTGAGGATTTCCTTTGTAACCGATGCTTCCGCTCCCCGAGGTACGCGCTTTGAGGTATTCGGTGACAAAGCAGGTTATCTCGCCCGCCCCACTTACGCCGGCATTTACGCGTTTGGCTTGCAGCTTCTTGGCAGTGATTTCGCCCGAACCGCTCACCTGAAAGTCGGCTGTCTGTACTTCGCCTTTCAGCTCTATGTCGCCCGACCCGGAAACGGTTGCCTGTACGTCGGTCGCTGTCAGGTTGCCGAGGGTGAGGTCGCCCGATCCGGAAACGGTTGCCTGTACGTCGGTCGCTGTCAGGTTGCCGAAGGTAGCATCGCCCGAACCGCCGATTTTGAGGTTGAGTGATTGGCATGTCACCTTGTCACGCACGGCAATATCGCCCGATCCGCCTATCTGGATGCTCAGGTCTTCGTCGCTTTCCAATCCGTTGGCAAGCAGTACGTCGCTCGAGCCTCCCACGTTGATGGCGGTCAGTCGGGGAGCTGATACGCGTACCTCTAATTTCTTGTAGGATACGTTGGCGTTTTTCTTGAAGCGTATCAGGAGTGTCCGGCTTTCTACACGGATATCGAGCAGGTCGACAATGTTGTCGGAGGTATACACTTCTACCGATGGGGCGCCGGCGCGTTGGGTGAAGACTACATCGGGACTTCCGCTAACGCTGATGGCGTGAAAGTCATCGACAGGGATAGACTTGGTGACATACGTATTACTTCCGATAACTTGGAAGCGGCTGTTTGCGTTGACGCTGCATGAGGTCAGGCTTGCTAAAGCGAAAAGGAGGGCTAATGTTTTCATTTCGTCTCGTTTTTAAAGGATTTATTTTCCTATAAGACGTGTACTCGTTGTGAAATGTTGCACGGCATACAGGAAAAAGTTGCACGATAGGCAAAAAAAAGTGTTCTTTGCACCTTGTTATGGACACATCATTTGAAGACAAAGAGTTCGGGCACGTCGAGGTACGTGTCAACACGCGTTGTGTGAACACCATCTTCCGCATCAATACGGCGGGAAAGGTAACTGTCACCACCCCTCCCGGTATCGGGGTAGCAACCCTCCGCGAACAATTAGACCGTGTACGCACTCGTCTGCGCGAAAAGGGGGCGTCGATCAGGCGTCCGGGTATTATCATCGATTTGAATTATCGCATTGATGCCGACTATTTTAAAATGGAGTTGGTGCGTGGCGACCGTGAGCGGTTTTTGTCGCGTTCCGAGCTGGGTAAGCTGACCATTGTCTGCCCGACTCATGCCGTTTTCGAAGCCCCCGACTTGCAGGCGTGGTTGCGGAAGGTCATTGTAGGGGCGTTGCGACGCAATGCGCAAGTAGTCTTGCCACCCCGCTTGTATATGCTCTCGCAACAGTATAACCTGCCCTATCAGAGTGTGCGAATCACTACGCCCCACAAGCGGTGGGGAAGTTGTGTCGGGAAGAGACGCATCAATCTGTCGTGCTACCTGATGCTGCTGCCCGAACCTCTCATCGACTATGTGTTGTTGCACGAGCTGGCACATACCAAAGCGATGAATCACGGCGCCGACTTTCATGCGCTGATGTACGAGCTGACCGGGGGCAACGAAGCTGCCCTGACCGAAGAGCTGAATCGTTTTCAGATGCCTTTTTGACCCTATTGGCTTGCGTCACGCTTGCATACCTACTATAAAGATTACCCCCTTCACGCTTTCACCCTTTCAAACGGTAAATCAAATTGTTTATTTACAGCCTATTGTGGTGAAAGCAAATGGAGAAGGTGTTCTGACGAGGGTATCGGGTTAGTGTCGCGACACTCCGTAGTACCCCGGCACGGGTATGTAGATGGGTTGATGCACCAATCCGGCGTTTTGTAGTTTGCCCTCTTGGCGCAATCTGCGCAGGTGGTTCAGCGCAGTGCTGCGCGTCATCTGGCACAACTCTTGAAACTGTCGGCGCGTCATTCTGTCGCTGGTGGCGAAGAACGCTGTCAACCGAATGTCTATCTCCAGCTCCGACAGCCCTGCCGAGTGGTTGTAGCTGTATTGGTTACGCTCCATCTTTGCGTTTCCGATGTTCTCTTTCAGATCTTTGTCGGCAAGGAAGCGCACGCTCTTGAGCTTTACCTTAGGTGTGCGTCGCTTGGTGTCGGGTTTGATCTCTTCGGTACACTCCACCGTGGGGTAGAAGTAACCGATACCGTCTAAGTGTACCCGTCGCCCGTTGCTCAGCGCTTCGCCGATGGTTTCCGACAGGGCGCTGAGCACCGCCGTCACGTCGGTGTGGGTCAGTGAGCAGCGTTGCTGTATCTTGTGTCGCAGCTCTTTGGTACTTGTTTTTCCGTTGCACACGGGACGGGCGTGCAGTCTTTTCTTGTTTGGCTGATTCGGTGCCACCGGGTTTTCATACCAGTCAATGATGATTGCCATATAATCAATTTTTGGAGTTATGTGTAACATCGTTAGTTTTTCGCTTCCACCATAGAAAATCGTTGCGAAAAGGTCGGTTCAGATGGGGTGTCCAACGGTGGTTGGACGCCCGTCTAACGGTGGTTAGCCGCGCGTCCAACGGTCGTTAGCCGCGCGGCTAACCACCGTTGGACGCTTCGCTTGTCGGCGACAAAGATAGATAAATAGTAGGAAATGAACTAAAAAACAGGCATATTTTTGTTAAGTAGAACTTCTTAAAAGAAAATAGACCAAACGCTTGGAAACGATACTTCAGCGATTGTAACTTCGGGGCAAATTATAAGTGATTAAAACAGAAAAAGAGATGAATTTATTCCAAGCAGTTGTGAAATGGGTGCATGATTTTAGAAAAAATATCTATCAAATGTTTTGCGTTAAGGAAAAAAGACGTACTTTTGCGGCGTCTGAATGTGTGCTCTCGTGTCTTACTGTGTTCAGGAGATTTTTGAAGAGGCGCTTAGGCGCAGAAATGAGATTGTTTGCGGTAATCGGAATGTTCAAAGTTTCGGTGTCCCCCGAATATATATAATCGTGAATAGTTCGCAAATATATGTCCGAATCTATCTTTGATATCAGGGCTTTGTTCCTCTTTTTGAATCGTTTGACTCCGGAGGAGCATGTCAAAGCGCATCAAGTCATCCATCAACAGGTTAGCATGATCGGTGTGCCTTTGGACGATTATCTGCAATACGATTACGATTCGACCTTTGTCGTTACGACTTGAAAAACCTGCATACCGACCATACGCTCTATCTGGAAGACAGGGGCGATATGGACTATGTGTTTTTCAATTTGCTGGAAATATGGACTAGCCAAGCAGAATATAAGGTGCCCGCAACCGTTGTCAAACTGCGACAACTTGCTGCCGCACTCGCTACACTCATCGCATCGCAGCCCGCCCCAAGGGTTGCGCTTGAGATGAGTAAAGAGACGTTAGCGAATATGACCAATCACACCTTCGTCGACTTTCATTACCGCTTGAGTTATGAGTTGACGATGAATGCCGACTTGTTGGCGAAAACCGGTCTGATGAGTAAAAGCGAGATTACTGCATACACTTCCGCTTACCAATATACCCGCAGGGCAATAGATTTTGCCGAAAGGGAAGACAACGATACCTATCGTGCCAAGACAGAGCAGACGTTGCTCAAAATTTATGAAAGGGTGGTGACGCATTTGTCGGAGAAAGCTCGAGGCGGGCTGAAGAAGCAGATGGCAGAGGAATTTGTCAAGTCGGTGAGGGTGAAGTTGAATAGTTGAAAGAAGGATGCAGAAAAAAATGGATGGCATCGGGATGGAGGCTTTTAGAATATGGAATGATTAGTACAGAATCTGTTCGCAATCAAGGACTGGAATTGATATTCAATGATAAATAATGGGGAATGCGAGATATTATGAAGTATCCAAGAATAGTGTTTCCCATTTTCATTGATGCTTAAATGATAAAAATAATCAGTAAAATATTAGAGTCGTATTCTATTTCTCCTCTTAAGCTGCGAATAATTTCAAATTTGTATTATTCGGTTTTAGGGAAAGTTGTTACGCTTTTTGGATCCTTATTCGTTGGTATTCTTGTAGCTCGCTATTTAGGACCGGAACAGTACGGTCTAATGAATTATGTTATAAGCTATGTGAGTTTGTTTTCCATTATAGCCTCTTTTGGCTTGGATAATATCGAAATACGTGAATTATCCAAAGCTAACGATAAAGCAGAGTTTTTGCTTGGGACAGCTTTTTGCTTGAGATGCTTTTTCGCTGTGGTTACAATCATATTGATTGTGATTACAGTGCTTCTTTTTGAAGCAGATAGATTTACTCAATTAATGATAGGTGTCTATTCTTTTTCAGTAATCGCCAATGGTTTTTCTGTTATACGCAATTATTTCACGTCGATTGTTTACAATGAATTTATTGTAAAATCAGAGATTAGTAGAACCTTTGTAGGGGCGGGCATTAAGATTATCCTTCTACTTTTTCATGCTCCTTTGGCATGGTTCATTGTCGCAACTCTGCTTGATGCGTTCCTTCTTGCCAGTGGTTACCTATTTTCTTATCGAATCAAAGTAGGTTCTATATTTACGTGGAAATTTGATTCATCAATAGCTTTTTTTTTAATAGGTCAATCGTTTCCGTTACTCTTGTCCGGAGCAGTAGTGATACTTTATCAACGAATTGATCAAGTCATGATTGGTAATATGATTGATAAAGCTTCTGTCGGACAGTTCTCAGTTGCTACTCGCCTTGCCGAGATATTGCTTTTTATACCGGCAATTATGGCACAAACAGTTACCCCTTTATTGGTTCGCATTAAAGAACGGAGTGTTGAAGAATATAGAAAGAAGGCGCAACTCTTTTTAGATGTTGTCGTTTGGTGCTCTCTTATTGCAGCTCTCTTTATGTGTATTGCTTCTTATTGGATTGTCTTTGTTACTTTTGGTACCCAATACTTAGCCGCGGTTCCTGTTTTGCAGGTAATGGCATTTAAAACAGTCGGGATGGCATTGTCTTTTTGTTCAGGACAATTAATTATTATAGAAAACATTCACAAATATGCATTTATTAGGAATTTGGTTGGCTGCGTATTTTGTATCATTGCAAATTATTTACTTATACCTATTTATGGAATAGTAGGAAGTGCCATTGTAACAGTGTTTACTGTAGTATTATCTGGTTGTGTTTCCAACTATTTAATACCAAGCTATCGTCCTATTTTCTATATGCAAATGAAATCGTTGTTGTTGGGTTGGAAAAATATTGTTCATTACAAGAAAATTATATTTTAGTTTATGACCCCATTACAGAAGATGAAAACTATGTTATCGGTTAAATACCATTTATTGCATGAATGTTGGCTATTTTACATACAATTACGGAAGCATAATGCTTCGGTGAATAGTACTAACAATCTGCATAAATTGCAATACTTGTTATTACGTGAAAATCATATTATAGAAAAAGGGCTTTCTATGCGAAATCCTCGACGAGGATTTGGACAAGCTAAGGTTCTAATGTTACTTACGCATTTGGATGAATATGTGAGCAAATTTATTTCTATTGATAAAGACTTCTTGTTGTATCCATTTTCGACAATAAGTCACTATATTGCATATACAAAAGAAACAGGAATTGATATTTCTAATATAGAAAGAGTCTTTGATGAACTGCTTGCTAAAGCTAATTGCTTAAGAAGCTCTTTTAGTAGTAATGTTGGCGTAAGGATGGAGAGCAGAGTACATATACATGCAATTTGTAACAACAGTTTTGAAGCATTGTTATATAGCCGACATTCTGTTCGCTATTTTTCTCAAGAAATGCCGTCAAAAGATGTATTACTACACGCATTGCAGATAGCTCAACAAACACCATCAGCTTGTAATCGACAAGCCTGGCATACTCACATCTTTACGGGGGCGAATAATCATGCATTATTGAAAGAACAGGGCGGCTGTAAAGGATTTGAGAATGAAATATCTTGTTCTATACTTGTAACGGCTGATATGAATGCTTTCCTGTCTTATGAAATACATCAGGTTTATATTGACGGAGGCCTCTATGCTATGAATTTGATAAATGCGCTTCATTCGCTTGGTTTAGGTACGATTCCTTTGTCATGTGGCTTTTATAGTTCAAAATTGCAATCTATAAAGTGTTTGTTCAATATTCCAGATAATGAAGTACTTATTCTCATAATTGGGGTCGGCATATTGCCTGATGAGTTTAATGTGGCTATTTCAAACAGAAAAAATATTTCCTGCACAAACAGTTATCATTAATATGAATGTCTTAGTAATTAATCAACCTTTAGGAAATCGGGGCGATGAGGCGGCTCATCGTAGTTTGATGCGTGCGTTACTTCAGATCGAAGGCAATGTTTACACCGTATTGCTTGCAAACGAGAGTAAGGAGCGTATTTCTCAATTTGTGGTCAAAAGTGAGCGTATTCACTATTGCAATATTCCTTTACATAGAGGGTTTATGAGGTTAGTTAGGGCTGCATTTGTGTATAAACTTATATCTGTCTTGATTCATGTACATCCTAATGTCCGAGCCTATGCTAAGTACATCTGTCGGGCAGATTTTGTGCTCAGTGCTCCCGGTGGAATTTGTATGGGGCAGTTTAAAAATTGGTCACATGTTCTATGGCTTTATATCGCCCGGGCACAGCGTAAGCCTGTTGCCTATTATTCTCGGTCATTTGGGCCTTTCAATCACGCGTCTAAATCTGATAAGGTTTTTTATCGTATTAGTTTGAATTTGCTTAACTCATTCCGATTTCTTTCTATTCGTGATAAGAAAACGATGGATCTCGCAGATAGTTTGCATTTGTCATATATCCCTTCAATCGATACTGCCTTTTTAGATGTGCCTGACGTAGTCGTTCCTGATTGGATATGGAAGGAAATTAATTCGGATAATTATATTGTTTTTGTGCCGAACTCCTTAACTTGGCATCCTGCATATAGGCATGTAGACCAGACTACCATTGATAAAATGTATCATGAAATTATGAAGAACTTATATGAAAAGTATCCGGGTATTAGGGTCGTCTTGTTACCTCAATTGTGCGGAGATGTGCATGGAGATAGGGCTTACTTTATTAAGTTGGTAGAGCAATGCCCATATAATGCTGTTGTATTACCTGATACGATAAGCTCAGATATTCAACAAAAGATTATTTCTCAATCGATTTTTGTAATTGGTGCTCGTTATCACAGTATTGTTTTTGCAATCAATAATAGTGTACCTTTTATTGCATTGTCTTATGAACACAAAATAGCAGGACTTTTATCATTATTGCACTTGGTCGATAATATGGTAGATATCACGTCTATCGGAAGTGGAAATGAGAATCTCGTCAATATTCTTTCAGTTATTGCTAAGCGCTTGCCAATGATATTGCCTGTAGCAGTGGAGGAAAAATATAGGATCGAAGCACAATCAATAGCTAAGAACTGTTTTGTACGTTTGAGAGAGAATATTTAGTTTAAATCCGTCTCATTTTGAAACTTTTCTAACTACTCTTTCCTGTGACATATATACTTGCTTTTATTGTAATGTTTGTTATGCTTTTGTGGTGTTATTCAGCAAAGAAGCAAAAAAACATTATAGGAATTTTGTTGATTCTATTATATCTATGTAGTGCAATTATCTCTCTCTTTTATTATTTAGATAAGGAATCGGATTACGTAAACATTGGATTCTGGGGGTATATCTATCTGTTTATTTTTCTATTAATAGCATTTAACCCTATATTACAGTATTATCCCCGCCCCATGCAGAGCCTTTGTCGCTATCCTATTACTATTCTTAACGCCATAGGGATTATTCTTATTCTCTTGTTTCTTCCATCTTTGTTTGTTAAATTTCCGGATTTTATTAGTAATCTGAAATATTCATTGGTGGAATTGTCTTCAATAAAAGATCTTTATGATGATACGGCAGAAATCATAGCCAATCAAACCGGAAGCAGTTTGGCCAATCTGGGAGGTGTGTTTAGAAGTGCTTTTTCGGAGGTCTTGGTGTTCTTTACTTTCTATTATTTTTCTCTATATGAACGCAATAAATGGATATCAATAGGTTTATGTATTGCATTATTGCAACCTCTACTGTCAAGTTTTTCAATGGGTTCTCGAACGATGATAACATGGTGGTTTGCTGAGGTGGTATGTGCGTATCTTTTATTCATCCCTTATTTTTCTTCTATAACAAAGAAATATTCGAAACGATTTTTTACGTTAATCTGTTGTTGTGTATTTCTTGTTTTTGCTGTGCTTACGTTTGGGCGTTTCTCAACAAAGCAATCTAATGACGCTGTACAGTCTTCGGTTGTGGCGTATATGGGACAAGGCACGATTAATTTTAGTACTGATGTACTTGACAACGAAGTAAAACAATATGGTGATAACTCATTTCCATTTTTTCGTCAATTGTTAGGATTAGATGTTTCACGGAACTTATACGAACGTCAATCCAAATGGGCTCGTAGAATGAATGTAAGGCAAGGGGCATTCTATACATTTGTAGGTGACTTGTGCTTCGATTTTGGTCCGATAATAGCATTTATATTGATATCTATTTTTTCATATGGCTTGACGCGCAAATTGCACGCACTAAGGACTCAAAAAAATGTCGAAATCGGTCTGCTGTTCCTTTTGTTTTTTTGGTGTTGCCTATGTTATGATGGCTTGTTCTATTTTCATTATAAATCTATGGGTGGAAACTTGAAAATTGTTACAAATGTCCTGTTTTATATATGCTTGCTGATTATACATCGCAATTATTCTTTAACTAATAAATATATTTGAATGGCACGTTTTATTGCTTTTTATCTTCCACAATATCATCCGGTGCCCGAAAATGATAAGTGGTGGGGTAAAGGTTTTACCGAATGGACCAATGTAGCTAAAGCAAAACCCCTTTTTAAAGGTCATAAACAACCGCATATTCCGGCTGATTTGGGATTCTATGATTTGCGTATGCCGGAGGTGCGAGAGGCACAGGCAAATCTAGCAAGGGAAGCTGGTATCGAAGCCTTTTGCTATTGGCATTATTGGTTTGGAGGGAAGAAACAAATATTGGAACGACCTTTTAGTGAAGTCTTGGCGAGTGGAAAACCGGATTTCCCTTTTTGCTTGGGGTGGGCTAATGAATCATGGACAAATAAATCGTGGACGAATAAATCGTCTTTTGCTAAAGAAGGTGTTCTGCTTTCGCAAGAATATGGCAGGGAAGATTATATTGAGCATTTTAATGCCATTCTTCCGGCATTGAAAGATAAGAGATACCTTACTGTTGATGGTAAACCCCTTTTTTATGTGTATCGCCCCTTGTCTATTCCTAATGCGAAAGAATTTATTGATTTATGGCAAAAAATGGCGGTTGAGAATGGTTTGGAGGGAATATATTTTGTCGGAATGTCATTTAGTACGTCTTTTCGTCCTATTGGGAATATAGGTCACGGTGGCGTAAAGGTGCCACCTATTGATGAGGCTGCAAAATATTATCGCCATATTTTGGATTTGGGCTTTGATGCTGTTAATTCAAGAGGGAATGCTCGAGCAGAATTTATTATATCTGGACGCTATAATACATTTATCAGAGCACTTTTACGAAAGATCTTAAAGATGGATATGCTAAATAAATATGATCAAAGTCTGATTAATAGTTATTTATTTACAGAAGAAGACAAATGGTCAAATGTGTTTCCGACTATTATTCCAAATTGGGATAGAAGTCCTCGTAGTGGCAAAAATGCGAGCGTATATGTAAATAGTACTCCATCTGTTTTTGCTAAATCAGTACGGAATGCCATAGATATTGTTAAGAATAAGTCTCATGAACATCAAATTGTTTTTATTCAATCATGGAATGAATGGGGCGAAGGTAATTATATGGAGCCGGATTTAGAATATGGAATAGGCTATATTGAAGCTCTTAAAAATGAACAAATAAAGCATTTATAGCGAATGAAAAATACATTTTTCTTGTCTATTTGTATTCCAAGTTACAATCGTCCTCATACGCTGACTCGATTATTGCAGAGTATTGATTCAAAATATTTTAATGATATTCAGATTGTTATTTGTGAAGATAAGTCTCCTATGCGTGAGGAAGTACGAGACGCGGTAAATACCTATAGAAATAGTTCTTCTTATGCAATTAAGTATGTCGAAAATGTGAAGAATTTGGGTTTTGATGCCAATTGGCGTGAACTTAGTCTGCAAGCGGATGGTGAATACTTATTATACATGGGGGATGATGATAGATTTATTCCTAATGCTTTGGATAACTATATTCAATGGCTGAAGGAGCATTCGAGCTATTGTTACATTCTTCGATCATATGTGAGACGAACAGAAAGTAGTATTGAATACTTTCGCTATTATAGTCATGACGCATTTTTTGAACCCGGGGTGGAAGCGTATGAGGAGTTCTTCTTGAAAAGTGTATCAATGTCCGGATATACAGTCAAACGTGAGTGCGCTTTGCAGTTTCTTACAAGTGATTTGGATGATACATTGTTATTTCAACTCTATTTGCTCGCAGAAATATGCTTGAAATATCCATCTGCTTATTGCAATACTCCATGTGTGGAATTGGTAAGTGATCAGGTTCAACTCTTTGGTAATAGTGATGTTGAAAAGGAAAAATATATTCCCGGTACATCAGTCGCTGCAAATATGAATTTTCTTCTGAGTTATTTCAAGATTACACAATATATAGACAAAAAATATGGTATTCAAACTACAGAGAAAATCAAAAAGGAGTTTTCAAAATACTCTTTTTATAGCTTGCGCGTGCAGAGAAAATACGGAAGAAAGCATTTAAAATCGTATGCGAATGTTATGAAAAGTCATGGGTTGGACTCTTCATGGTATTTCTACTTGTATTTTTGGAGCTTATATATTTTTGGATCGGAAGCGTGCCTATGGGTCATCCGTGTAATCAAAAAAATGGTCGGTAGACGTTTAATATTGTGACATCAATAGTCTAATTTATGTGTATTTATCTACTAATAATGTATAAATACTTTTTTAAACGTTTACTTGATGTCATGATCGCTTTGAGCGTTCTACCGTTTGTCTTATTGGTAATCATTATTTTTGGTCTAATAATTTATTTAACAGACAAAGGACCGATATTTTATAATGCCGAAAGAGTAGGCAGGAATTTTAAGACATTTAAGATGTATAAATTGCGTTCTATGCGGGTGAATGCTCCGGATATACGTAATGCAGATGGGTCTACGTATAATTCCGATAATGATCCTCGTGTTACGCCGATAGGTCGCTTTATGCGTAAAGCCAGTATTGATGAAGTACCTCAATTCGTAAATGTATTAATTGGTGATATGAGTATGGTCGGTCCTCGACCGATCTTGCCTTCCAATGATTATTCATCAGTAATAGAGTACTTGCAGAAAAGTATAAAAATAAAGCCCGGAATCACAGGATATAATCAAGCATATTATAGAAATTCTGTCACTCGAATTGAGAAATATAGAAATGATGCATATTATGCTGATCATGTAAGTTTCTTTTTTGATATCAGGATTATATGGTATACTGTTTTGAACGTACTTAGAAATAGAAATATAAATACTAATTAATATGAATGCAAGCACACTTGGCTTATATTTTGAGGATTTTATTGTTGGAGGTGAAATTGAGCATTCATTGTCCAAAACAATATTTGAGAGTGATAATAACCTTTTTAGCTTGTTAACGATGAACTATCACCCTGTCCATACGAATCTGGATTATGCTACGAAGGCGCAGCATGGAAAGATTTTGGTTGTTGGCACATTAGTATTTTCACTAGTTGTTGGCATAACTGTTCCTGATATTAGTGGTAAAGCTATCGCTAATCTCTCATATGAGGAAATTAAACATTTGAGTCCTGTTTACATTAATGATACTCTCTACGCAAAAACAAAGATCTTAGGTAAAAGAGATTCAAAAAGTAAACCGGATAGAGGTATTGTTTATGTGGAGACTATTTCTTATAATCAGAGGGGTGAGAATGTCTTGTCGTTTCGCAGGAATGTTTTAATAAAAAAGAGAAATGGCTAAAAAGGAATATTTAATGCGTAGCTTAATGTTTGTGCCTGCGCATAATAATAGATTACTTGAAAGTTCACTTAAACGTGATGCAGATGTCTTATTACTGGATATAGAAGATTCTGTTCCTGAGGTAGATAAACAGTTTGCGCGTGAGAATATAAAATTGTTTGCTAAGGAATTTGGAGACTCAAGAATCATATTTCCTAGAGTAAATGATCGCGAGAGTGGCGAACTTTTGAAAGACGCTTACCAACTAACAATTACAGGTGTAGAAGGATTTGTTTATCCGAAAGCAACAAAGGGTGAGGATATATATTTTTTTGGTAAGCTTTTGGAAACGATAGAGTATGAAAAAGGATTCCCCATTGGTACTTTTAAGATTATACCTTTGATAGAAACTGCCGGAGCTGTTGTTAATATCCAAGATATATGTAATGCGTGTTCACGTGTTATTGCGGTCGCTTTCGGATGTGAAGATTATGTTACTGATTTGCAAGGAAAGCATGATGTTGATGGGAATAGCATTTTTATTGCTCGAAGTCTGATAGCTATGGGAGCCCGTGCTAATGGAGTTATTCCTATTGATACTGTCCACATTAAGGTACATGATTTAGTAGACTTGGAGAAAAACCTAATATTAGGTAGACAGTTAGGGTTTGAAGGTATGTTGGTACTGAATCCCAAAGAGTTGCCACTGGTTAATCGATATTATTCTCCGAGCGCAGATGAGATCTGTTGGGCAGAAGAGATGTTTGCGCTATTTGAAGAAGCGCGACAAGAAGGTAAAGGAGTTGCGGTTAAAGATGGAAAATTTATTGGACCTCCTATGCGGAAAATGGCAGAAAAGATACTAAGAAAACGAGATATAATTCTGAATAGAATGAAATGATATGGCACAGAAAGTTATTATTATAGGTGGAAAGGGTAGCGGCACTGTTATTGCTGAAGCAATTAAAGATGCAGCAAAGAGAGGTTACAATGATTATGCTGTTGAAGGATTTTTGAACGATACAGGAAAGGTCGGTGAGTCTTTGGATGGAACGATGGTTCTTGGTAAGCATTCAAAAGAAACGATTGGGAAGTATTATGATAACGGATATAAGTTCATTTTCAGTTTACATCGAATCGGTGGAGAAGAAAGAATGATTAGTTTATTCTATGAGTTAGGTCTGTCACCTGATATGTTGGTCTCTTTTGTACATCCAACTGCCTATGTTGCTCCTAATGTAGTGATAGAAGCTGGAGTAGTGATAATGCCTTATGTTATGATTTCTTCCGCAGCCCATATTTTGTTGAACACCCTTATCATGACAGGTGCTACGATAGGACATAATACTTGTACCGGAGAATTCTCGCATATAGCTTCCCAAGCTGTTGTTGGTGCATATATTAAAATGGGCAAAGGATCAAATATTGGATTGAATGCAACGGTTTTGGAATATTTGTCTATAGGTGATTATTCTGTTGTAGGTATGGGAGGAGTTCTAACTAAAAATGTACCAAATAGGCAAATATGGGTTGGTAATCCATCACATTTTTTGAGAATATCCGAGTGACTTTTGGCTGTTGACGCTTGCTAAAATTCGATAGTGTTTGCAATGTATTGCAATTAGTAATCTAATATAGTGAGGTCTTAAAAAACTTGTTGTCGTGAGAATTCTATATTTGCCAGCCTACTTTACACCGGAGAAAACAGCAAGTAGCTATCTGGGAGAAAATAGAAATAAGGCATTTATTGATGCTGGATTTGATATGATAGCTTATACTCCTACTCCTTGCAGAGGAATATCAGCAGATGAAAGGCGGAAATATTGTGCTAAAGAGTATAAACGGGAACTGTTGTATGACGGGCATTTCGATTTAAACCGTTTCCCTTTATATGCAGAAGGTACAAATCCTATGATGCGTGCAATCAGATACCTTCTGTGTTTAAGCATACAATTATGGAAAGGGCTTAAAACTAAAAATATTGATGTAATATATCTTGCGTCTACTCCTCCAATTCAGGGAGTTTTAGGTGCTATTCTGAAAATAATCAAGAAAGTTCCTTTTGTGTATAATCTTCAAGATATATTCCCTGATTCGCTTGTTGGTACCGGTTTGGTCAATAACAAAAGTGGTTTGGTTTGGAGAATTGGTAGGATAATAGAAAACTTTACTTATAGACATGCTGATAAAATAATTGTTATTTCGGAAGATTTTAAGAAAAATATTCTATTTAAAGGCGTGCCTGCGGAAAAGGTTATTGTAGTATACAATTGGGTAGATCAAAATGCGGTAAGTAGTATTGATAGAAAGGATAATATACTATTTGATAGATATGGTTTAAATAGGAATGACTTTTTTGTCACTTATAGCGGAAATATAGGTCTGACTCAAAATATGGACTTGTTACTCGATGTTGCTAAAGACTTAGAGGGTAATGACGAGATACAATTTGTCTTAATAGGTGAAGGCGCTTATGTGGAGCATGTCAAGGAAATCATTAACCGCGATAAGATTAAGAATGTGATTCTTTTGCCTTTTCAACCATACGAGGATATTAGCCATGTATTTAGTTTGGGTGATGTAGGCATTATCATTTCTAAACCAGGAGTAGGCGAAAATTCGATGCCAAGCAAAACATGGAGTATAATGTCGGCTTCAAGACCTGTATTGGCAAATTTTGACGAAAATGAGATTAAAACAATTATTAATCAAAATAAGTGTGGCGTGTTTACGAAGGCTGGTGACAAAAAAGCCTTTACGGAGGCTATTATAGAGCTTTACCGAAATAGAAATCTCTGCCGGAAGTATGGTGAGAATGGTCGAAAATTCGTGTTGGAGAACTTGGCGATGGAATCTGCTACACAAAAGTATGTAGACGTGATGATGAGTGTGGTGAAAAGATAATTTATTTAATGATATGCGGCTCAGTAATTAGGAGATGTCGGGCTTGCAATTAATTCAGATAGACTATACATGTGGTAGACGGATCGTCTAATAGTGAAAAATTCCGATAAGAACTTGAAATAATATATATTCATTCATGAAAATTCCATTTTCTCCTCCTTACATAGATGAGTCTGTTGTCTATGAAGTGATTGATTCTCTACATTCGGGTTGGATAACTTCCGGTCCTAAGGTGAAAGCCCTCGAAAACAATATAAAGACGTTTTCCGGTACTCAGCAGGTGCTTTGTGTAAACTCATGGACATCAGGCGCTATCATGATGTTGCGCTGGTTGGGGGTGAAAGCCGGTGATGAGGTAATTGTACCGGCTTATACTTACAGTGCCACTGCGTTGGCAGTATTACATGCGGGTGCATGTCCGGTTATGGTTGATTCTTCAGACGACTTTAACATATCGGTAGATGCCATTCGCCGCGCAATTACGCCAAGAACGAAAGCCATTATTCCGGTTGATATAGCCGGATATCCTTGCGATTACGAAGCAATCATGTCGATGGTACAAGAGGATGATGTTAAACGGATCTATCAAGCGGCGACGCCTGTTCAAGAACTTTTAGGTCGTATTCTGGTGATTAGCGATGCTGCTCATTCATTAGGAGCATTCTATCATGGTGATCAGCGTACAGGTAGTGAAGCCGACATTGTCATATTTTCGTTGCATGCGGTGAAGAATGTAACAACGGCTGAAGGTGGAGCCATCTGTTTAAATCTTCCGGCTCCGTTTGATAATGAAGCGCTATATAATGAGTTGCGCATGATGACTTTGAACTGTCAAACCAAGGATGCTTTCTCTAAATCGAAAGCTGGTGGATGGCGATATGATATTGTCGGACTGGGTATGAAAATCAATATGGCTGACGTAAATGCTGCTATCGGTCTTGCTCAGATGCGGGAATACCCTAAATTACTGAAAGAACGGAAGCGTGTCTTCGATACGTATAATGCTGCCTTTTCTACTTATGATTGGGCAATTCTTCCGCCGATGTCTGATGGTGAGAAGGTAAGCTCCTATCATATTTATGCTTTGCGCATCAAAAACTTTACCGAAGAACAACGCGATCGGATGATCGATGAGATTGCACGACATGAAGTAGCCGTAAATGTACATTTCATCCCAATGCCGATGCTCTCATTTTTCCAATCATTGGGATATGATATTAAAGAATATCCGCAGGCGTACACTAATTATAAGTCAGAGATTTCGCTGCCTGTATATCCTCAGTTAGATGAAGATGCTCTAAACTTTATCATAACTACTGTAAATAACGCGTATGAAACAGTGAACTGCACGTAAAGTTTTTGTGATACCATTCCCCTTATATCTCCATTTCTTTGTTGTACTATAAAGTTTGGAAAAAAGTAATTAAGAGCTTAAAGATGCTGTTCATTCCTTATCATCTGTGGAAATAGTAAATGTATGACTGACTATTCTCCTATGAAAATGGAATGTGGTAGTGTTTATATAAAAATGAAGCCGAAATTGTCTGCGTGCAGTTTCGGCTTTTTTATATATCCATGTGATATGGGGGAACTATTTAGTTTTCTTTTTCTATTTCGACACATTGACGTACTTCGTTACCCGTCACGGTGAATACCCGTGGTTTATGTTGGCGTTGACGTATTGAGTGAATGAAGTGAAAGCATGAAAGGGTATATCTCTTTAGTGATACTCGCCGATGGGCGGTATATAGATAAGGTATATGTATATAAATAAGGTGTATGTGTCGTTTATGAAAGAAGACCTGAGATATACTGCGACGTGTACGGGCTTCGTTGGACAATAGAGTACCTCTGGCTAACAAGAATACCGATAAAAAGCAAAGTCGAGATAGCAAATGTGCTGTTTCGGCTTTGTTTTTTATATAAAATATTTGTTTTATAGGAAAAAATTAAAGAAAATGTTGCGTATGTCAGAATCTGTATATACATTTGCCGCGTAGATAATGAAAGCATAGCAGGAGTTTATAATTAATTGCGTAACTATTATCATACCAAAATGAAAAAGAACATAAAAGTGAATCTTAAAATGAGAAGCAATCTGTTACATGGGAGCGCTGCATTGCTGATTAGCTCCTTGTTGTTGACCACTTCTTGCGTCAACAGATTGGAAAGTGAAGAGGTAAACGTTGTGGAGGGAGATGTCCCCATTACCTTTATCTCGCAAGTTAACAAACTGGCTGTAACACGTGTGGCAGACCAAGCCTTTGATGAAGGTGATAAAATCGGTCTGTTCGGCATGATTTCGCCGGGTGCTGTCGACGGAAAACGGTATATTAATAATGTGAAGCTGGAGTGTACCGGTGGATCAATGTTAGTGCCGGAGAAGACCGTCTATTATCCGGAAGGGAATGAGGCTCTCGATTTTGTTGCCTATCACCCCTACCAATCGAAAGGGATTACTAACAACAAATCGGTGTTGACGGTATCGGTAAAGGCTGACCAAAGCAAGCAGAGCGCTTATTCGGCATCAGACTTTCTCGTAGCGAAAGAATCGGGCGTTGAAAGTAGTAACGAGGCGGTGAACCTCACTTTTAAGCACAAACTATCAAAGTTGAAGATTGTGCTGGTACCCGTAGGCGGAGAAAAGGTAACGGACATGCTGAAAGCAAATCCGCACATTGTAGCGACCGGATTTAAAACTCAATGTACGTATGACCTGAAAAACGATCTACTTGGTGCCGCCGAGAAAGAAACTAATATTACTCCTTATGGGACATGGAAGGTTGATGCAGACAACTTGGTTGGCAAAGAATTTATCATCGTTCCTCAATCGGTGGATGCTAAGACACATTCTATAATCATAGAATGGAATGGACGTATTTATACCAGTCCAATGCCGACATTGACCACAGAAGGAGGGTATCAGTACGAAATCAAGATCGAAGCCCGACAAAGCGATTCGGATATACTGCCCGGCATTGTGGGAAAAGTGGAGGGATGGGCATTGGGAGAAAGCAAGGATACTACGAGTAGTGACAGTGCTTTAGCAATACATGTATCTGCTTTCTCATTTGCAGACTCGGATATATATCGCATCTATCGAGACGGCATGCCGATCATAGATGTTTGCAAAGAATATCTGATTTCGCAGAAAATGACCGGCACTGCTATCGTAGCATATCCTTTGAATGAATATGAACAGCCGGATTTGAACAACGGTTTATTGTTGCAAATGCCTGACTTCCAGGATATGATGGTCGGTGGAAAGATCAGTTGGAATACAAAAAGCAACTCATTTAGCTATACGGAAGGAACAAGTGAGGAGATTGACAAATTCTATGTAGATGAGAATAACAACGTAACTGTTAAGCTCCCTGATAACCCCATTAAAGTCAATGTAGTAAGCTATCTTCTTACGGATAATCGTAAAGGCGAAGTGAAGGTTCAGATATACCCTATTGTTAAGATTGGGATTCATTATTGGATGAAGGAGAGTTTGCGGGCTACCCGTTATCGGGATGGAATGAATCTTGCTAGGAAAACTGTACTTGACGGGAAAGCCGGATATATACAGCCCACCGACAAAGAGATCTACTTCTATACGGGTGAAGCTGTTACGACCGGTGAATTGGCACCTGACAAATGGAAAATTCCGAGTGCTGACGAATGGAAACTATTCCAAACGTATATTAATGACAATGCTTCTTGGATGAAAGCAGGAGTATGGGAAAGTCCAACGGCAGGAGCGGAAGTTAAACCAGTAAACAACCTTACCGGTTTCAGCGCCATATCCGACGGTCACTGGACTGGCGACGGATGGAAAAATGCGCAGAAGATGGTAGGATACTGGGCGATGGATGGCAAACAGTTAGCTGATAAAATACCATATTTGGCAGGTGATGAGAGCGGTATCGTATTTACGTCCGGATTACTGCAGAAACTCGGCTATTATAAGGGTGTTTCTATCAGATGCATCAAAGACAATTAAAGCCTTTTTTATTAATAATCTCTACGGATTGCATCTGCTTTTTTAAGCGATGCAATCCGTTTACCTCTCAAATTATGGTTTTTTAGGGAAATAAGTGATACACTTGCCTGCCATCTTAGAAAAAAACACTATTTTTGCAGCCTATAACTCAATAAAACGTATGATGCTTGACGTGCTTACCGCCATCTCACCGATTGACGGTCGATATAGAGGAAAAACTGAAGCCTTGGCGGCTTACTTCTCTGAATATGCATTGATAAAATATCGCATACAGATTGAAGTAGAATATTTTATCACCTTATGCGAACTACCGTTGCCACAGCTAAACGGATTCCCCACAGCTTGTTTCGATAAATTGCGTGTCATCTACCGATATTTCTCGGAAGAGGATGCTAAGCGCGTAAAAGGCATTGAAAGTGTGACGAATCACGATGTCAAGGCTGTGGAATACTTCTTAAAGGAAAAAATAGATGAATTGATGCCTGATGTTGCCGACTATAAAGAGTTTGTGCATTTTGGGCTAACTTCTCAAGATATAAATAATACTGCAGTACCGTTATCAATAAAGGATGCCTTGCTGCAAGTGTACTATCCGCTGATTGAAGAAATAGTGGCAAGGTTGAATGACCTCGCCACTTGCTGGAAAGATATCCCTATGCTGGCGCATACACACGGACAGCCGGCTTCTCCCACACGCTTGGGTAAAGAAATAAAGGTTTATGCTTACAGACTTGAACGTCAGCTTGATGCCTTGAAGAAATGTCCGATAACAGCGAAATTTGGTGGTGCAACAGGAAACTTTAATGCACACCATGTGGCTTATCCTGATATCGACTGGAAGACATTCGGCGATCGGTTTGTTGCAGAGAAATTGGGATTGGAGCGCGAAGAATATACTACTCAAATATCCAATTACGATAATCTTGCTGCCGCCTTTGATGCAATGCGACGTCTCAATACGGTGATGATTGACATGAATCGTGATTTTTGGCAATACATATCTATGGAATATTTTAAGCAGCAAATCAAAGCAGATGAAGTAGGATCGAGTGCTATGCCACACAAGGTCAATCCGATTGATTTTGAAAACGCGGAAGGCAATTTGGGTATGGCAAATGCTATGTTTACGCATTTGTCGAATAAACTGCCAATATCTCGGTTGCAGCGCGACTTAACCGACTCTACCGTGCTAAGAAATGTAGGGGTTCCCTTAGGACATACACTGATTGCGCTGCACAGTTCGTTAAAAGGTTTAGGTAAATTGCGGTTGAATGCAGATGCCATATATAAAGACTTGGATAATTGTTGGAATGTGGTGGCCGAAGCTATTCAGACCATTTTGCGTAGAGAGGGATATCCACATCCGTATGAAACGCTGAAAGCACTGACACGTACCGGACAGGCTGTCACCGGACAATCCATCAAAGAATTTATCGCATCATTGAATGTATCAGATGCCGTGAAAGAGGAGTTGTGGATGATAACACCGCATAACTATACCGGCATTTAGCTCACAAATGTATAGGCAATAACGTTGCAATTAAATGAATTATTATATTATTAAAACATTGTAAGGTAAGAGTGACTTTAGAATGACCGTGAGGTCAAACGTTTAATTTTATTCGAATAAGAACTATGAGTGAAAATGACAATTGGCGTGAAATGTCTTCCGAAGAGGAGAATTCAGGCAACAGATTTGAAGGAGAGAACAACTACAACCGTCCTTCGTACAATCGTGAAGGAGGTGACCGCCCCCAGCGACCGTCGTATGGTAACAACAACGGTGAACGTCCCTATCGTCCGCGCTTTAATCCCAGCGCCGAAAACGGTGAACGTCCCCAGCGCCCGTACAACAACGATCGCCCGTACAACAACAACGACCGTTCGTATGGCAATGATCGTCCTTATCGTCCGCACTACAACAACGACGGGCAACAGCAACAACGTTCGTATGGTAACAACAACGGCGGTGGATTCCGTCCGCGCTACAACAACAATAACAGCGACGGACAACAACGCTCGTATGGTAACAACAACGGCGGTGGATTCCGTCCGCGCTACAACAACAATGACGGACAGCAACAACGACCGTCATACGGCAACGACCGCCCGCAGCGACCGCGCTTTAATGCGAATGGCGGCGGACAGCAACGCTCTAACTACGGCAATAATCGCCCGCAACAGCAACGCCCGCGTTTTAACGGTGCTCCTAATCAAGGGGGATTTGCCCGTCCGCAACAGCGACGTACAGGAGATTACAATCCTAATGCCAAGTACACCAAGAAGAAACAGATTGAGTACAGAGAACGTTATATCGACCCAAGTGAGCCGATTCGTTTGAATAAATACCTTGCTAATGCAGGCGTATGCTCGCGTCGAGAGGCCGATGAGTTTATCGCGGCGGGAGTTGTATCGGTAAACGGAGTGGTAGTAACCGAACTTGGAACTAAGATTCAACGCGGCGATGAAGTGAAGTTCCACGAACAACCCGTAAGCATCGAACGTAAGATATACATCTTACTGAATAAGCCGAAAGATTGTGTAACCACTACGGATGATCCGCACGCGCGTCGCACGGTGATGGACTTGGTGAAGGGAGCGTGTGAAGAACGCATCTATCCGGTTGGTCGGTTAGACCGTAATACTACCGGAGTACTTTTGTTGACGAACGACGGTGAACTGTCGTCTAAACTTACTCACCCGCAGTACCTGAAAAAGAAGGTATATCTGGTAACGCTGGATAAGAACTTGGCGGTTGGCGATATGAATCAGATAGCAACCGGCATTAAACTGGATGACGGCGAAATACATGCCGACGAAATCAGCTATGCTGACGACGTAAAACGCAATGTGATCGGTATTGAAATACATTCGGGTAAGAATCGGGTTGTGCGACGTATCTTCGAATCACTCGGCTACAAAGTAACAAAACTCGATCGCGTGCTCTTTGCCGGACTGACTAAGAAAGGGTTGCGTCGGGGCGAGTGGCGTTTTCTCAATCAACAGGAGGTAAACTTCCTGAATATGGGATCGTTTGAATAATCAACTCCATTCCGCAAATATGAAAAGGTGTAGGGCGCGATTATTTCGCGCCTTACTATTATTTAGATAAACTAACGTATACAAAGGAGATATAACTACTTATGAATAAAATCAGTAGAACAAAAATTGTCGACCTGCTACAACGAGAGGACTTTGGTACACAGGTAAACGTAAAAGGTTGGGTTCGTACCCGCCGGGGAAGCAAACAGGTGAACTTCATCGCACTAAATGACGGTTCAACCATTCATAACGTGCAGATAGTTGTCGATTTAGGCAACTTTGACGAAGAGATGCTGAAGGATATCACCACCGGCGCTTGCCTGAGTGTAAACGGTGTTTTGACCGAATCGGTCGGATCAGGGCAAAAGGCGGAAATTCAGGCACGCGAAATAGAGATTTTAGGAACCTGCGACAACACTTATCCGTTGCAAAAGAAAGGACATACATTGGAGTTTTTACGAGAGATTGCCCACTTGCGTCCGCGAACAAATACGTTTGGCGCTGTTTTTCGCATTCGGCACCACATGGCAATAGCTATCCATACATTCTTCCATCAAAAAGGATTCGTATATTTTCATACTCCCATCATTACCGGTTCCGATTGTGAAGGCGCCGGTCAGATGTTTCAGGTAACGACTAAGAATTTGTACGACTTGAAGAAAGATGAACGTGGCAGCATTACTTACGACGATGATTTCTTTGGCAAACAGACCAGCCTCACGGTGTCCGGACAGTTAGAAGGAGAATTGGCGGCTACGGCGTTGGGCGCTATTTATACTTTCGGACCCACCTTCCGTGCCGAAAATTCTAATACTCCCCGCCACTTGGCAGAGTTTTGGATGATAGAGCCGGAAGTGGCGTTCAACGATATTACAGACAACATGGATCTGGCGGAAGAGTTCATCAAGTATTGTGTGCAATGGGCGTTGGATAACTGTGCCGATGATGTGCAGTTCCTCAACAATATGTTTGATAAGGAACTGATAGAGCGGTTGCAGGGTGTATTGAAAGAGCCGTTTGTGCGCTTGTCTTATACTGAAGGTATTCGGATATTGGAAGAGGCTGTTGCTCATGGACATAAGTTTGGGTTTCCCGTTTATTGGGGCGCCGACTTGGCATCCGAACACGAACGCTATCTGGTTGAGATGCATTTCAAACGTCCGGTTATTTTAACAGATTATCCCAAGGAGATAAAGGCATTCTACATGAAACAGAATGAAGACGGTAAAACAGTTCGTGCCATGGATGTGCTCTTCCCGAAGATCGGAGAAATTATCGGCGGGTCGGAACGTGAAGCCGATTACAATAAACTTTTGGTACGTATCGACGAGATGCATATTCCGATGAAAGATATGTGGTGGTATCTCGATACCCGCAAATTTGGTACTTGCCCACACTCCGGATTTGGCTTGGGATTCGAACGTTTGTTGCTTTTTGTTACTGGAATGGCAAACATTCGCGACGTCATACCGTTCCCCCGTACTCCCCATAATGCGGATTTTTAGGCAGAAAAGGACGTTGCTATCTTTAAAAAACAACGAAAAGATTTGCTGCTTTTTGGAAAAAGCGTACCTTTGCAAGCCAAATTCTGTATGGTATAGAATAAGCAACTCATTCATAGCGGCTTAATCCTTTTGCCCGAGGAGATTATGACGCGGTGAAGTATTTAGTAGTAACAATCAAATAACAAAATTAAGAGTGGATACTTTAAGTTACAAGACCATTTCTGCCAATAAAGCAACAGTAACCAAAGAATGGGTGGTTGTAGATGCTACCGACCAAATTTTGGGTCGACTGGGTGCTAAAGTGGCAAAGCTGTTGAGAGGAAAGTATAAACCCAACTTTACTCCTCATGTAGATTGCGGCGATAATGTAATTATCATCAATGCCGATAAAATTAAGATGACAGGTAATAAGTGGACAGACAGAATATACCTGTCGTACACCGGATACCCAGGCGGTCAACGTGAAATGACACCTGCGCGTTTGCAGGCTAAACCCAATGGCGACGATCGTTTATTGAGAAAAGTAGTAAAAGGTATGCTGCCTAAGAATAGATTGGGCGCTAAACTGCTGGGTAATATGTATGTGTATGCCGGCAGTGAGCACAAGCACGAGGCGCAAAACCCGAAGGTAATTGATATTAACGCACTTAAATAAGAGATAAATGGAAGTAGTAAATGCATTAGGCAGACGTAAAAGTGCTATCGCGCGCATTTTCGTAACCGAAGGTACAGGTAAGATTACCATTAATAAAAGAGACCTTGCGCAGTATTTCCCTTCGAGCATTCTGCAGTACGTGGTGAAGCAACCGCTGAATAAATTGGGCGTTGCCGAGAAGTACGATATCAAAGTCAACCTTTGTGGTGGCGGATTTACAGGACAATCGCAAGCATTGCGACTGGCTATTGCCCGCGCTTTGGTGAAAATCAATGCAGACGATAAGGCTGCTTTGCGTTCGGAAGGCTTTATGACACGCGATCCGCGTGCAGTGGAACGTAAAAAGCCGGGACGCCCGAAAGCGCGTCGCAGATTCCAGTTCAGCAAGCGTTAATAGTGAGCATTCGTTTAGTATCTAAACTACCGGGACTTGCCTATGCGACTACCCGGCGGTTGGTTTAGGAAAAACAAAAAAGAAAGTAAACAATTTAAAAAGACACAATCATGTCGAGAACAAATTTTGACTCCTTATTGGAAGCCGGTTGCCACTTCGGGCACTTAAAAAGAAAGTGGAACCCTGCCATGGCTCCCTACATTTTCATGGAACGCAATGGTATTCATATCATTGACCTTCACAAAACCGTAGCGAAAATAGACGAAGCTGCCGAAGCTTTGAAACAAATCGCTAAATCAGGAAAGAAAATCCTGTTTGTTGCTACTAAAAAACAAGCCAAGCAAGTGTTGGCTGACAAGGCTGCCTCTGTAAACATGCCTTATGTAATCGAACGCTGGCCGGGCGGTATGCTGACCAACTTCCCCACCATCCGTAAAGCAGTGAAAAAGATGGCTACTATCGACAAACTGACCAATGACGGTACTTATGCTAATCTGTCGAAGCGTGAAATTTTGCAAATCTCACGTCAACGTGCTAAGTTGGATAAAAACTTGGGTTCGATAGCCGACCTTACGCGTCTGCCGTCGGCCGTGTTTGTGGTCGATGTAATGAAAGAAAACATCGCAGTACGCGAAGCTAACCGTTTGGGTATTCCTGTTTTCGGTATCGTAGACACCAATTCGGATCCTACCAATATCGACTTTGTCGTTCCAGCTAACGATGATGCTACCAAGTCTGTCGAAATTATACTCGATGCTTGCTGTGCAGCCATACAAGAAGGTTTGGAAGAGCGTAAAGCCGAAAAGGTAGATATGGAAGCTGCCGGTGAAGCTCCTGCCGGCGGCGGACGTGGTGGAAAGAAGAGAAGCAGTAAAGCCCGTCTGGATAAAACCGACGAAGAGGCTATCAATGCTGCCAAGGCTGCCGCTTACTTGAAAGAAGACGAAGCCTAATCAACTATAACAATTGTTGATCCCATCAACAATTCACTAATCATTAAAAGAAAGGAATAAGAATATGGCTGTAACAATGGCTGATGTTACCAAGCTCCGCAAAATGACCGGAGCCGGTATGATGGATTGTAAAAATGCGCTGACCGAAGCCAATGGAGATTTCGATCAGGCTATCAAGATTATTCGTGAGAAGGGACAGGCAGTAGCTGCCAAACGTTCCGACCGTGATGCTTCCGAAGGTTGCGTTCTGGTAAAGGCTGTCGATGGATTTGGTGCAATCATTGCGCTGAAGTGCGAGACCGATTTCGTTGCCAAGAATGCCGATTTTATCAAATTGGCAAGTGATATTCTGGATGCTGCCATTGCCAACAAGTGCAAAACGTTAGACGAGGTGAAAACCCTTCCATTGGGAGATGTAACCGTGGCACAAGCTGTGATCGACAGAAGCGGCATCACCGGCGAAAAAATGGAGTTGGATGGCTATATGACGCTGGAAGGCGCCTCTATTGCTACCTATAATCATCAGCATAAGAATTTCCTCTGCACAATGGTATTGCTCAACAAGGTTGTTGAAGGTAGCGTTGGTCATGATATAGCTATGCAAGTTGCTGCTATGTCGCCGATTGCTGTTGATGAGAAGGGTGTTCCGGAAGCCGTCTTGGCGCAAGAAAAAGAAATTGCTGCCGAGAAAGCACGCCAGGAAGGTAAACCCGAGAACATGATCGAAAAGATTGCACTGGGTCGTTTGAGCAAGTTCTATAAAGAAGCTTGCCTGTTGAAGCAAGAGTATGTTCAAGACGCCAAGTTGACGGTAGCCGACTATCTGAAAACGTTTGATAAAGAGTTGACGGTTGTCGATTTCAAGCGTTTCACGTTGCGCGCGGAGTAAGGTACATCTCTTTTTGAGAAAAAAATAGAACGGTCGTTCGGAGCCATGCTTCGGGCGACCGTTTTTTTTTGCCGGTCATCAATATTTCCAGTAATTTTGCTGCCTCAAACAGAAAAGATGGATTACCAACAAACATTAGCATATTTGTATAACAGCACTCCCATGTTTCAACAAGTGGGTGGTACTGCTTATAAAGAGGGGCTGGAGAATACGCTGACATTAGACGAACATTTCGGACATCCGCATCGCAGTTACCACACCATTCATGTGGCAGGTACCAACGGGAAAGGTTCCTGTTCGCATACGCTGGCGGCTATTCTGCAGGAAGCCGGTTACAGAACCGGTTTGTATACCTCTCCTCATCTGATAGACTTTCGCGAACGCATTCGTGTGAACGGACAACCTGTGCCCGAAGAGTATGTTGTTCGGTTTGTCGAGACAGAACGTTCATTCTTCGAACCATTGCATCTCTCTTTTTTCGAGTTGACCACTGCGATGGCTTTTCGTTACTTTGCCGACCAACAAGTAGATGTTGCCGTCATAGAAGTGGGCTTGGGCGGGCGATTGGATTGTACCAATATTATCCGTCCCGACTTGTGCCTGATCACTAATATCAGTTTTGACCATACGCAGTACTTGGGCAATACCCTTGCGCAGATAGCGTTTGAGAAGGCAGGTATCATTAAGCAAGGCGTGCCTGTTGTGATAGGCGAGACGGTGTCCGACACACGTCCGGTGTTTTTACAGAAAGCCGAAGAGATGCAGGCGCCTATTTACTTTGCCGACGAGCAGGAGGCAGGCTTTTATAGCGGAGATTTTGGCAAGCCGCTTTGTTATCCCGATTTGGAAGTAGAATTGAAAGGCCTGTATCAAGAGAAAAATACACGCACACTGCTCACTGCGCTTCCCCTATTGATATCGGCAGGTTATCGTTTGAGTGAGCGAGCGATACGCAACGGTTTTGCTCACGTATGCGAGTTGACCGGATTGATGGGGCGTTGGCAGCAACTGCATGCTTCTCCCACGCTGGTGTGCGACACCGGTCATAACGTAGGCGGCATCCGGTATGTTGTCGAACAGTTGCACCGTCTTCGCTGCACTTACCGCAAACTGCATATTGTAATAGGTATGGTGAGCGATAAAGACATTCGTGGTGTCCTCGCACTGCTGCCTCGCGAGGCGGAGTATTATTTTACCTGTGCCTCGGTGAAGCGCGCTCTGCCCGCATTGGAGCTTGCTCGTCGTGCACACGACTTCGGTTTGCCTGGCGAAAGCTATCCCGATGTGCCGACTGCTGTACGCGCCGCCTTACAAAAAAGCCTCCCCGAAGATTTTATCTTCGTAGGAGGCAGCAGTTTTGTGGTAGCCGATCTGTTGACAGGTCAGCGTACCGCGATACACTCAATTTCCACCCACGCATCTTTCGGCAGCGTCTTGACAGCTACTGCCGAGCGTGCCGGGAAATCGCCGTCGAAATAGGTAGCATACACTTTGTTCATGTCGGCAAAGTATGCCATGTCAGCCAAAAAGACAGTGGTTTTAACAATGTTTGCCATGCTCATGCCTGCTTGGTCGAGGATGTGGCGGATATTCTCCAATGACTGCCGGGCTTGAGCTTCGGCGCCTTCAGCCATGATGCCGGTAGCGGCATCAATGGGGAGTTGTCCGGATACAAACACCATGCCGCCTGCCTCAATGGCTTGACTATACGGACCGATGGCGCCGGGGGCAGCTGTGCTGCAAATAACTTTCTTCATAAGATCAGAATTTATAAATTTATCGAATCATTTGCAATGCTTCTCTATCAATGCATCTACGTTGGGGTCGCCAAGCTCTTTGGCTTTGGCAAAGTTGTCGCAGGCTTCTTTGTCCTGCTTCAGTTGTAACCGGGCGATGCCGATCAGCCTGTAGGCTTCGCCATAGTTTGGGTCGATATCTATCGCTTCTTTCATCACCTTGATAGCTTCCTCATAACGTCCCACGCGGAGGTTGACTACCGCCAGTTCAGCGCGATAGGTCAGCTCTTTGGGATTCATCTGGATGGCTTGAGTAATATCGTCGAGGGCACGTTGGAACTGTCTGGCTTGAAACGAAGCCTGCTCGCGGTAGTAATAGAACAGATCGTTTACCTTTCCGTTCACAGCGCGGTAATATTCGTCGTAATCGAGCATGGCACCTCGTGCCTGATTGGCTTTCATACGCATCTGGGCACGTTCGAGCAGATAGGGAGCATTGGCTTCGGTCATGGGTTTGCCACTCCGTATGATGCAACTGTCCATCAGTGCCAGTGCCTCTTCCATGGGTGCTTCCATCAACTCTTTCGTTTTGGCAGCGCTGAAGAAGGTGGCAGCCGAAGCCAGTTCGGTACTATTCACCTTTTCGTAGCATAGCAGAGCGCCTGCATAATCTTTTTTAGCAAACAGAATATCTCCCTCTAACTGTGTGTAGACAGGCATCGGGTCTATGTGAATGGCTTTGTGCACCTCTTCTACGGCACGGTCATAACTCCAGTCTCGATAGATGCTTTGTGGCGCAGAGAGCAGATAGTTGTATATCAGCTTGGCGCGATTGAAGTAGACATCATCTTTCTTTTGCGCTACATCGAGCGCTTTATCCATATCCTTTTCAGCCAGTTCCATCGAGGTCGGTTCCTTCGAGAGGGCTATGCGGTTGGTCGCTCGGCGCATATATCCGTCGGCGCTGTTGGGATATTGCCCTATGAAATCGTCAATCAGTGCCGTATATTGTTCGGGCGTGATGTGTGTCGATGCCATGAAGAGATAGACCAGCGCCTGCTCTTCGGTGTCGGGTAGTGCTTTTTTGATACCGATCTCTTGCAGCGTGCGGTCGTTGTATGCCAGCGGACTGATGCTAAGCTTTGCGGCATAGTCGGCGCTGACGGCATAGCAGATGCTGACGGTATCTTTCCCCGACGACTTTTGTGCCAACCCGACCATTTCTCCTTCGGCGTTGGTGACCGGACAGCTCACCATCTTATCTGCCAACGTCATGTTGAGGGTGTAGTAGGTGTAGTTACTCTCCATTTTGTCGGTTGCTTTGATGGTTCCGGTAGTGAACGAGCGATCTTTCTGTGTAGAGTAGGGGAGGAGGTACACCGTGGCGTCGACCGTAGCAGCGTTGGTTGCTACGGCAATTGTCGGTACCTTTTTGCCGGTGATGGCAACCTTGAACTTCACCACGTCGTACATGTCGTTGGCTCCTAAGATGGCGCTGACCGGCATTTGTGTGCCTTCCGAGTTGATGATGACGGCTCGTTGTGCTCCTTTGAACAGGCTATAATCCGACAGCGCTACCCCCTCTTCGGTGATGAAGCATCCGTTTCCGGTATTTAATATTTGGTCTTTCTCGTCGTAGGTGATCACCGAGAAAACAGCCCGTTTGGCTTTTTCTACCCATTTGGGGGTTTGTGCTACACTCCATTGCAGGGGCAGTGCGAGCAACAGCGTTAGTAGCATAATCTTTTTCTTCATTTGGAATCAGCTTTTACAGTGTTATGGAATTGGCAGAATTTGTTTCTCCGTTTGAGTTGTCAGAGGAGATGCGTTGTCTTACAGCTTCGTACATCACGATACCTGCTGCGACCGATACATTGAGCGACTGTATGGTTCCGAGTACCGGAATCTTCACCCATTCGTCGCACATTTTCAGGTGTTCATTGGCTACGCCGGTATCTTCAGCTCCCATTACGATGCAAGTGGGTAGGGTATAGTCGGCGCTATTGTACAAATCATCTCCCTTTTCGGTGGCGGCGATGAGGTGGAATCCGCAATCCTTGAGATATTGCAAGGTGGCAGTAAGGCTTTGTTCGCGGCATACCGGCAAGGAGTGCAGTGCGCCTGCCGATGTTTTTACTGCATCGGCATTGACCGTTGCGCTTCCTTTGATCGGTATGATTACTGCATCTATGCCGGCGCAGTTGCAGGTGCGGGCTATGGCTCCGAAGTTGCGCACGTCGGTAATGCCGTCGAGCATGACAAATAGCGGTGTCTTTCCTTGTTCAAAGAGTGTTGGTACCAAATCTTCTGTTTTTTGGTAAGTCACCGCCGAGACGAAAGCCACCACTCCCTGATGGTTTTTGCGCGTGATGCGGTTGAGACGTTCTACCGGTACGCGCTGTACGGGGATGAATCGTCCGCGCAAGGCAGCAAACAGTTCTTTGGAGAGTTCGCTTTGTATATCTCGTTTGACAAGTATTTTATCTATCTCCTTATCAGCTTCGAGGGCTTCTATGACGGCACGTGTACCGAATATCATTTCACTTTTCTCGTTCATAATTTAAGTAGTTCTTTGGCATTATTCATAGCGGCTTCCGTTAGCAGGGCGCCGCTCAGCATGTGGGCAATCTCTTCTATCCGTTCGCTGTCGTTCAGTCGTCGGATGTGGCTGTTCGTTTCCGTATCGTTGTCCTGTTTGTAGACCTTGTAGTGCACGCGTCCGCGCGCGGCTATTTGCGGCAGGTGGGTGATGCTGATAACCTGTCGATTCCGGTCGCCCATTTCCTGCATGATGTCTGCCATTCGGTCGGCAATCTCGCCCGATACGCCGGTGTCTATTTCATCGAAGATGATGGTCGGCAGGTTCACCGCTCCGGCAATCATGGCTTTTACCGCGAGCATGACGCGCGCAATCTCTCCTCCCGATGCCACCGACGAGATGTTTTGCAACGCTCCGTTTTTGTTGGCAGAGAAGAGAAAGTTTACGGTATCCATGCCGTGTACACCCGGTTCCCGTCGTGTCCCCATCTCTACGCGGAAGCGCACATTGGGCATTCCCAGCGGCATGAGGCGTGCTGCCATTTGTTGCTCTACCTCTCGGGCAGCACGTGCGCGTGCGCGGGTAAGCAGATCGGCTTGCGCTTTCACCTTATTATATAAGGTGTCGCGACGGTTTGCGAGTTCTTGCAGCGCGTCGTCGCTCGAGGTGATGGCGGCAAGCTGGTCGGCATATTGTCGGGTTAGCGCTATCAATCCGCCGACCGATTCTTGCCCGTGCTTCTGCTGGAGTGTGTAGATCAGATTCAGGCGATTGTTCACCTCCTCTAATCTGACCGGATTAAATTCTATCTCCTCCTCCCGGTCGGCGAGGTCGGTAGCTATATCTTTCAGTTCGATGTAGGTGCTCTCCAATCGCCCGGTTGTTTCGTTGGCAGCGGGATAGACTTTCTGCAAGCTGCGCATGGTACCGATGCTCTCTTTCAGGGCAATCAGCAAGCCGTTGTCGTCGGCGCTCAGCCATTGCGACACTTTAAACAGTCCTGCCTTGATCTCTTCGGCGTGCCCCAAGATGGCAGCTTCCTCTTCTAATTCTTCCTGTTCGCCTTCGGTGAGGCGTGCTTCGTTGAGCTGTTCCCATTGAAAGCGTATATAATCTTCGTCGGCTTTGTTGCGGGCAGCCAAGCCTTGCGCTTCTTCCAACCGGCTGCATGCCTTCCGCCATTCGTGGTAGAGGGTGCGATAGCTCTCCAGCGCCCGGTCGTTGTGTGCCAAGATGTCGAGCACGTTGAGTTGGAATCCCTCTTGGTTAAGCAGCAGATTCTGGTGCTGTGAGTGCACGTCGATGAGTTGCTCGCCCAGCTCTTTCATTTGCGCGAGCGGGGCGGGTGTGTCGTTGATGAACGCCCGACTTTTGCCGGTGGCATAGAGTTCGCGCCTCAGTATACATTCGGGTTCGTACTCTAATTCATTCTCTTCGAAGAAGGGCTGCATCCGGTAATCGGCAATGTCGAAGCACGCCTCTATGACACACTTGGCAGCTCCTTGTCTGATAGCTTTCACGTCTGCCCGTTGCCCCAGCAGCAAGCCGATGGCTCCCAGAATGATAGACTTTCCGGCTCCTGTTTCGCCGGTGATGACGGAGAATCCCGTTTCGAACGTGATGTTGAGCGACTGTATCAGCGCATAGTTTTGTATGGAGAGAGAGCGTAGCATGTCATTGAATTTTTTTCCATTCGTTGGTAAGAGACGGATTGACGTTGGTGAGCAGCGCAATCACCTCTTTCTTCTCGTCGGCAGTGGCGCGCGCGTAGAGGTTGATCAGCTCTTCTTTCTTTATCTCGGTAAACAGTCCCGGCAAGATGGACAGCGGTTTGGCAGTGTGTGCCTTCTGCAGGTTTGTCAGGGCATCGGTTATGTCGGCACGTGCGCGCGGTACGTTGGTCGACAGTTCGTCCATGCCGAGGCGATAGTAGTTGTACATCAGCGTGCGTAGCGGCGATAATGTTTCCTCCAGATAGTCGGTTATCAGGGCATGTCGGTTGCGTCGGTTGTCGAATGCTTTCCATCCGGCTTCTCCCAGCGTTTGTGCTGCCGTTACGATCTGTTCGGCAGCGCGCAGGGGTTCCGTTCCGCCTTGTGGCGCCAGGCTGTCCATGTCGAGACCGATGATGAGGTAGGCATAGTAGGCAACGACGGCAGTGAGGTTGTTGTCGATGGTGTGGTCGTGCAGCTCCAACGGGTCGAACTCGCGGTAGTTGAATGTCACGTCGTTGTCCTTGAATCCGAAGAGGGTGGTTTGGTATCCCGACAGCCATACGGGTCGGGTCGATTGCACCATCAGTTCGCATGTCCACCGTGCTTCCTCCTCGTTATAGGTTTTGACGTTCAGATTCATCGAGCAGCGTATACGTTCTTCCGGTTGGTATTGCGCCTGCGTCCATCGTCTGTTGTTGACAAACTCGTTCAAGGCATTTTCCAACGTGGTAAAGACTTGGGTGTTGGTGCCTTGTATTTGTGCAGCGTTCACCTTCACGGTGCAGTTCAGTTCTTGCGCCATGCCACCCATCATTCCTATCCAGCCGGTTATCAGGAGTAACAATCTCTTCATTCGCAGTTTGCTATTTACTTTTCATGACCTTCACCAATCTGTCTACGATGTCGGCAGCCACCTCCTGTTTGGTCTTCAGTGTGAAGTCTGTCCGTCCGTTTCGGTCGATAATACTAATTTTGTTGGTATCACATCTGAATCCTGCCCCTTCGTCGTTGAGCGAGTTCATGACGATGAAGTCCAAGTTTTTCCAATGCAGCTTCTGTTCGGCGTTTTGCTGTTCGTTGTCGGTTTCGAGTGCAAATCCTGCCAGCGTTTGCGCTTTTGTCTTGATGCTTCCCAAAAAGGCGGCAATGTCTTTGGTTGGTTTGAGTTGCAGCAGCATGGCTTCCTCTTTTTCCTCGGCGCTCTTCTTCCGTTTGAGTTTGAATTCGTTGACCTGTGTGGGTGCGAAGTCGGCTACGGCAGCCGACAGAATGGCTGCATCGGCATTGCCAAAGAGGCTGTAGGCTGTATTAAACATCTGCTCGGCGCTTTCTACCTGATGGTATTGCCAAGCAGGATATTTCATGCGACATTCCGACGGACCGGCAATCATGATGACCCGTGCGCCGCGCGAAGCACATTCATCGGCGAGTGCGAATCCCATCTTTCCCGACGAATAGTTGCCTATGAACCTGACAGGATCAATCTTTTCGTAGGTGGGTCCGGCAGTAATCAGTATGGTTTTCTTCTGCAGGTCGCCCTCTTTGCGTGCGAAGTAGTTTGCTAATTGCTGTACGACGGCTTCGGGTTCTTCCATCCTTCCTTTTCCCGACAGTCCGCTGGCGAGTTCGCCTACGGTGGGTTCGATGATGTGATGATTGAATGTGCGCAAAGTATCCAGATTCTTCTGTGTAGCCGGATGGGCATACATATCCCGATCCATGGCGGGCGCAATGAATACCGGCGCTTTCATCGACATGTAGGTGGTGACGAGCATGTTGTCGGCTATGCCCGCCGCCATTTTTCCGATAGTCGAAGCCGATGCGGGTGCAATGAGCATGGCATCTGCCCACAGTCCGAGGTCGACGTGACTGTTCCATGTACCATCCCTGCGGTCGAAGAACTCGCTCACAACCGCTTTTCCGGTAAGGGTGGCAAGTGTGAGTGGTGTGATAAACTCTTTCCCCGCCGGCGTAATGACCACCTGTACTTCAGCGCCTTGTTTGATCAAGGCGCGAATGATATAGCAGGCTTTATAGGCGGCAATACTTCCGGTAATGCCGAGTACTATTCTCTTTCCTTGTAGCGTGTGAGCCATATTCATACTATTTACGGGTTAATTCGCGTAGTCGTATCTTGGTAAGTACGGCTTTGGTGTTGAGAGTGAAGTCGCTGTTCTGCATCCAAGTGTAGTATCCGGGATCTCGTTGCAGCACTTCGGTCACCGGTATTCCCTTGTATTTTCCGAAGTTAAATACCTCTACTCCCTTTTCGTTGTAAACCATTCGTCCGGCAAAGTCAACAATTTTTCTTTGCGAAGAGTAGTCGGATAGATAGGCCATGTCGTTTTTCAAGTCGGGATATCGGTCGAGCTGTGCTTTGAGTACTTCGTAGGTTCCCCGCGTGTCGGCTTCGGCTCCGTGCGCACCGTCCAACTCTTTGCCGCAATAGAACTTGACGGCGGCAGCGAGTGTCCGTTCTTCTTTCTTATGGAAGATTACCTGTACATCGATGAATTTGCGTCGCGAAATGTCTATGTCTACGTCGGCACGCAGAAATTCTTCGACCAGCAACGGCACGTCGAAACGGTTCGAATTGAAGCCGGCAATGTCGCACCCTTCGAAGTCGCGGGCAATGTTGCGGGCTACCTCTTTAAATGTGGGGCAATTGGCAACATCGGCATCATAGATATGATGTATCTCCGAGGCTTCCTTTGGAATAGGCATGCCCGGATTGATGCGTAGGTTCTTCGCTTCCTCGTTGCCGTTGGGGTGAATTTTCAGATAGCATATCTCTACGATGCGGTCGCTGTTAATATTGGTTCCGGTTGTCTCCAGATCGAAGAAAATCAGCGGATTTTTCAGATTCAGTTTCATGTTGTTATATTAATCATTAAGCATCATAGGCATAAGCAGCATAAGCAAGTCTTCGTTTTCTTCCTGTTCAACGGGCAAGATGACGCCTGCCCGCGAGGGGTCGGCGAGTTCGACAACAATGTCGCCGGCATTGATATTATTAAGGATATCGATCAAGAAGGTCGATTTGAAGCCGATGCTCATGGGTGTTCCTTCGTATTGGCATACGAGACTCTCTTCGGCAGATGTCGAAAAGTCAATGTCTTGTGCCGATACGGTGAGTTGATTCTCTTCCATCCGCAGTTTGATGAGGCTGCTCGATTGCGATGAGAAGATCGATACGCGTCGCAAGGCTCCGAGCAACGCTGCGCGGTTGACGGTGAGGCGGTGCGGGTTGTTGCGTGGGATGACCGAGTTGTAGTTGGGGTATCGTCCCTCAATCAGTCGGCACACCATGCGGTATTGTGTGAGCGTGAACATGGCGTTTCGTTCGTCGAACTCAATGATGATGTTGCCTTGTTCTTTGGGTAGTAGGTTTTTGATGAGCGTAGCCGGCTTCTTGGGCAGAATGAAAGCGGCGCGTTCTTCGCCTTTGGCTGCCAGTGTTTTACTGCGTACTAATTTGTGTCCGTCGGATGCCACGAGGGTGATATCTTCGGTCGTGATGTCGAAGTAAATGCCGTTCATGACGGGTCGCAACTCGTCTTCGGCGGTGGCAAACATGGCGCGGGTGATGCCGTTCAGCAGGATGTTTGCATCTATCTCTACGCGTACAGCGGTGGTATTCAGCTCGGCATGTTGTGGAAATTCATCGGCATTTTGCCCCATCAGGTTATATTTGCCATTCATATATTGTATGAGTATCTCCATACTACTCATATTCACATCGAAAGATACGGGTTGTTCGGGAATCTCTTTGAGTGCATCGAGAATGGTCTTGGCGGTAATGGCAAACCGTCCTTCCACGTCGTTTTCGTTGACGTCGAGTGTAGTAATCAAGGTCGTTTCACTGTCGGATGCGGTGACAGTCAGCATGCTGTCTTTCAGTTCAAACAGGTAGCAATCCAAAATAGGTAGCGCGTTCTTGGAGTTAATGACACGGCTGATGGACTGCAAGTGGCTAAAGAGTGTAGTACTCGATACGATAAATTTCATATACCTTATGTTTTTAAGTTTCTTTTCGTAAATAAGTTGATACGACGGACAAAGTTACGGAAAAAGATTCCTTGAAAACAAAGAAACGCTTAAAAAACTGACCGACGACCTGCATAATCGCATTATTCCTGAGAGATAATAGCTTTATCTCTTAGAAATGTTTGCTCTTTTAGTTATAACTTCTCTATTTGCGGGCTTCAGCCAATCCGGGAGCGGTAACATCTTTACGCACTTCCGTTTTAATAAGATTCGATGGATCTCTTAGGAGATTTCACCAAAACAGGACATTTGTTTACCGATGATAGATTTTGTAAAGGCAAAGAGCTATCTTTGTCACGAATTTATTTAATAGTGAACAAATGATGAAACCGGTAAAGAAGTTTTTTAATACGGCGGGACCTATACAGCCCGATATACATTACAATGTAGACCCG
>JAISIN010000052.1 GCA_031262085.1 Prevotellaceae bacterium | reverse complement strand
TCCTATATCGATAAAGATGAAATCTACAAATATGGTATCGGTCATTTTTCAATTGAATTTGTTTCAGAAGATAGCATCTGCTTCTATCTAAACGTATGTATGCCAGATACGGATATTTGCTATGACTTCAATTTGCATATAGCAAAGAGTGGAAAAGTGAATATTAAAGAGCTTATCTCTGAGGAAGATACCTAAACAACTAAAAGCATCATCCCGTCAGTCTATTGATTGTAGTCTGGCGGGATACCTTGTTTTTATCTCAAATAGGGTCATAGCAGGATACAAAAGCAGAATAGACGCGTCGCCTTGTACTCACTGATGCGTAAGCAAACATCCCTGCGAGTGTGATCCGACACTCCTACCAACACGCAGGCTCCGTTAAACGGCATCCGTTATTCGGTAAACTCTTCCGATGCACTGACCAAACGGCTCTTACACCACCTCCTGCCTTTATGTCAACAAAACCATCGACGAAGCCGAGAACATCAATTTATCACGACTGACAACAGCTACTTACAAAGAGGACGAAGCAGACTTCCGCATCTCGCATTTGTAAGTTCGTTATCTCGCATTTGTAAGTTTGTTATCTCGCATTTGTAAGTTCGTTATCTCACTTCTGTAAGATCGTTATCTCACTTCTGTAAGTTCGTTATCTCGCGTTTGTAAGTTCGTTATCTCGCAAGAAAAAGTTGAAGATGTCAAGTTATTTGTCCATTCTACCTTTTATCTGCTCATAAATCTGCTGCATCCCCTTGACGGAGGGGTGTCCGCTCTTCAAATCCAATCCGGTCAGTTCGATGCACGGCACGTTGTAGTGCGCGCAGACGGTGTTGACTGCCTCTTTGATTTCGGGCTTCAGGTCGGCGTTGAGGAGGAAATAGATGTCGACGTTAATGTAACGCTCCGTTATATGGCTGAGCAGGTACGCCATGGCAGGTCGGAATTGATACAGCTCCTCTTTTGTCCATCCGGCGTATTTGTATGCGCCGAGGGGGACATTTGCCCACGAATCGTTGGTAGCGCCATAGATAAAGAGGATGTCGGGGCAGCCCAAATTGTCCATGCGGGCGATGAAGGAGCGGTCGGAATAATCTTCTTGGTTGTAGCCGGTGTGGCAAATGGTGGAGCCTCCGAAAGAGTTGTTCACGCAAAGGCGGTAGCCGCTCTCCTTGATGAAACGGTGCCACCACGTTTGGGTGACGGAGGTGACATCGGTGTCGTGGTAGGGGACAGTGGTATACCAACCGGCGTTGCCGGGAGGTATGTAGCCCTCAAAGGTCGAATAGGAGTCGCCGAGGATGGAGACGGATTTCGAGCTTTGGGCAAAACTGATGGGGATGGCACAGAGGGCGACGATTAAAAGCAGATATAACTTTTTCATTTTGTTCGATTGAATTGGATTGTAATAGGTCCGTCGTAGGGGCTTGCTTCGATAAGTAAACAGTCGTTGCGAACAGTGGCAGGAAGGGGTTTGGACACCTGCATCGCGGTGGCGGTATCGGCGACATTCAGCCCTTCGATTTTGAGTGTGAGCGGCTGGTTGAACAGCCGGGCATCGAGTGGGCAGGCGATGTCGATGGTAAGCACATTTCCGTTGAGATGCGTGGAGAGGCGGGACGCATCGCGCTCCTTGATGTAGGCTTGGACGGCGGCAAACGTATCTGTCCATACCGTGTCGGATTTCTCGGAGAGGGTTTGGAAGAAGTCCCAAAGGATTTGAGGCTCCTCCCACTGATCCCAAGCGGTGTGGATGCCGTGTGTCATGGTGATGCCCCACTCGCCTTTTTCGATCAGGTTGTGGAGATAGCGGTCGAGGGATTGGCGGGTACATCCGGAATCGCGCTGCCCCAAAGCGAACTGGTAGCGGCGCGAACCGACTTTACCTTGCTCGCAGAGACGGAGAACGGTGTCGTTATAACCGTTGAAGGGGTAGAGCACGCTGCGCGAAGCCTCGCCCAGCTCGGCGATCAGGACGGAATCGTTCATGGCTATCTCACGTACTATCGTAACCGAATCAGCAGAATAGAGGTTGGGATGGCTCCATGTGTGGTTGTTGATTTCATGACCGTTGCGGGCCATTTGGCGACATTCGTCCCACGTCAGGCGGGGGGCGTAGCTGTCGGCGCGGTCGCCGATAAACTTGCCGTTGATGCCGAAGGTGCCTTTCAGCCCGTAGCGGTCGAGATACGGGGCTACGAGGGTGAAGTGCTCCTGAAGTCCGTCGTCGAAAGTGAGACTGACGGCAGCCTTGCGGTCACCGGCATACGTTGCGATGCTCACTTGGGGCAGGGAACATGCCGAGAGTGTCACTGTTACAAACAATGTGAAGAGGTGTATGAATTCTTTCATTTTTCTACTGTTTCTATGGAGGGTGTGTCAAAACGCAGTTCGTTTTGACACACCTTCGTCTTCGCCTCGAAAGACGAACCGTCTTCGCCTCGGAAGACGATCCGTCTATAACGTTGTCGACGATCCGTCTATAACGTTGTAGACGATCCGTCTATAACGTTGTAGACGCTCGCTATTTTATCCGACCATCCCGTCGCTTCGCGCCACCCCTCCTCTGAGGAGGCATAGCCGTCAGTTTAAGGCAATACGGCGAGATGAACTAATGCAGCATTGCCGGGCTGAAAGCCCCAAACAGGCTGAAAGCCTATGCCTGAAAGGCTTCTAACCCAGCCCCACCCAAGGGAGCGAAGCGACCGGCAGGTGGGGTTAGTTTTATGTTGACCCCTCACGTGCGCCCTACAGGGGCAGCATCCTATTATATAATATGCTGCGCTTACAGCGCGCCGGAAAAGAGAAAAACCAACCTATTAACCCCACCTGCCGGTCGCTTCGCTCCCTTGGGTGGGGCTGGGTTAGTAGCCTTTCAGGCATAGGCTTTCAGCCTGTTTGGGGCTTTCAGCCCGCGATACTACCCTTAAACTGACGGCTATGCCGAGGAGGAGGGGGGTGGAGATAGTTCCATTACAATCAGGTGGGGTGTCATCCGGTTACAATCAGGTGGGGTGCCGTCCGGTTACAATCCGGTGGGGTGTCATCCGGTTACAATCAATACCCCGGGTTCTGCTTGATCTCGCTCTTCGATTCGTCGATAAACGATTGCGGGATGGGGAAGCGGTTGTGGGCATCGGTTACGGTGAAGTAGCCCAAACCGGCATCGGCGGCGTTGGCGGCATTGATGCGCTGGTTGGCATACTCCACATACTTGCCGAAGCGGATAAGGTCTTGGCGGCGCAGGCCCTCGAAGTAGAACTCGTGTCCGCGCTCTAATAGTAAAGCATCGAGGAAAGCCGAGGCACTGCCAGTCTGTGTAGCATCGAGACCGGGCAGTCCGGCACGGGTGCGCACGCGGTTTACGAGGTCGATAGCCTCCACAGTGGGCGATCCTTGGTTGCGGACGATGCACTCGGCAAGCGTCAACAGCACGTCGGAGTAGCGGTAGATGATGAGGTCGATATAGCTCATACCACCATTCATATCGGGGTCAACGCCGTATTTCAGCGGGAGGGCACCTTTGGCAAGCCGACCGCTGCGGTCGACGGTGACGCCGCTCGTATTGACGTAGCTATCTTTGATGTTCTGCCTGCGGATGTCGGCGGCATCATACGTTTCGTAGAAAGCCCACGGCATGAGATAGCCGATGCCCCAGCCGGTGCCTTTCTCTGCGCCCCACGGATAGTCGCTGGGCAGCACTTCCGCCGTGACGTAATTGACGGCAGAGGTAGAGCTGACGTTGCACGGCAGTTGCAGAATGATCTCATTGTTGCCGATGCCTGCTTTGCTGAACACGTGGTTGTAGTCGGGTTGCAGGGTGTAGACACTTCCTTCCATGCCGTAGAGGTCGCGTGCCAAGGTTTCGGCGCGGTCGAAGTAGCCCTTGATCATGTAGTACTTCAGCAGAATCATGCGGGCAGCGCCTTTGGACATGCGTCCGCGTGCCGACGGCTGTTCGGGCAGCAGCTCGATGGCGGCACGCAGGTCGGTCTCCATCAGTTCATCGTACTCCTCCTCGGTGAGGCGGGGCAGATAGACAAAGGTTTCGGGGTCGTCGAGTATCTCGTCGGAGGCTACGGGCACGGGACCAAACATATCGTACAGATAGAGCGCCATCCAGCCGCGCAAGGCGTGTGCTTCGCCCAGCGCAACGGACTTTACATTGTCGGCTACCGAAGAGGCTTCGATGCGACGAATGGTATTGCGTGCTTTCGACAGGTAGTTGTAGTGGCTGAAACAGTTCCAGAACTGGGTGGCAAGTCCCACCGTAGCGGTCCATTGCTGGTAGTAGAGGTCGTCCGATTCCCAACCCCAGTCGCACCAGCCGGCATCGGTGCTTAAATCCGAAATGGTCTGGTAGCCATTGTAGTCGGCGGTATAGACACTGGAGGCGCCCCACAATCCCGGACTGAAATCATAGTAGAGTGCATTGACAGCCAGTGTCAGGTCTGTCTCCGTGAGGAAGAAGTTTTCGGGATAGATTTCGCTGTACTCCTCACGTTCGAGCGTGCAGGAGTTCACGGTGAGCATCAGGAGCGATGCGATGGCGATGTATTTTATTGCTTTCATCTTGTTCTCGTATTTAGAATTTAATATCTACGCCAAAGGCAAAGGAAGCTTGGTTTGGGTAGGCGCCGATGCCGTTGCCGGTTTCGGGGTCCATGCCTTTATAAGGAGTGAACACCGCTACGTTGCGTGCCGAGGCATAGATACGCAGGTTTTTGAGGGTGTTTTGGAACCAACGGGCAGGGAAGGTGTAGCCCACCGAGATGTTGTCCAAACGCAGATACCAGGCTTTTTCGTAGAAGAAGTCGCTGTTGGCAGGGTCTATACCGGAGTTGGCTTCGGCTACGCCGGGCTGTGTGCCTTCGGGATTGTTGGGCGACCAGCGGTTCTTGAGTTCATCCAGCACATTGATGCCGTAAGTAAGGTCACTGATACCCCACACCGACTGATACTTCACGTTGTTGATGCGGTAGCCGTTGAGCGAACCGTAGAGGTAGATGTTGGCATCCCAATTCTTCCAGCGGAAGGTGTTGTTGATGCTGAACGGTATCGGGGTGGCGTTTGCCAGCACGGCGTAGTCGGCAGCGTCGAGCTTGCCGTCGGGTTGTCCCGAATAGATGTATCGTCCCTCTTCGTCGCGCATCTGTGTCACGCCGTCGGCATCGAGTTTATAACCGTTCACGTCGAGGTAATGGATGGCACCGGGTTGCGAAGATGGCAAGTAGGGATAGCTCTGTCCGGCACCAATCAGACCGTTGGTTCGGTAGCCGTAGATGCTTCCCCAGTCTTCCACCGTAGGCTGGTAGATGGCAGGCAGCCAGTCGACATCGCGCTCTACGGTATGGTTGCGGTAGAGAGAGAAGTTGAGGTCGGTGCTCCAGCCGAAATTCTTGTTGTCGAAGTTGACGGAGTGCAACCCCACGTCGATGCCTTGCGAACGATATACATCGCCCGAATTGTAGTCGATGCTGGTCAGTTCGTGATAGGACATGAGTGCTTTGGAGAGGATAACATCCTTGCGCATCCGTTGGTAAAGGTCGATGGTTCCCGACAGGCGGTTGTTGAAGAGACCGAAGTCGATACCGATGTTGTAGTCGGTCAGCGTCTCCCATTTCAGGTTCTCGTTACCAATCTTTGCCATCGCCACGCCGTTGACAATGGTTCCGCCGGGGGCAAAGGCACCGTTCATCACGCTGTAATAAGTGTAGATGCCTGTGAGATTACCGGCGTTACCGGTCTGTCCCACACCGCCGCGCAGTTTCAGGTTGTAGAGCCAGTCTACATCTCGCAACCAACTCTCCTCTTTCATGCGCCATGCCAGCGACACGCCGGGGAAGGCTCCCCACTGGTGCTTTTGGGAGAAGTTCGACGAACCGTCCACACGCACGTTGGCGGTCAGGATATAGCGGTTGTTGAAGGCGTAGTTCACACGCGAGATGAACGATGCCATTTCGCTGGAGCCTTTGTAAGAGCTGATATTGGGTTTCTCTTGTGCACTGTTTGCCATATTGTTCACCCCGGCATTGTCGAACGGGAACTGCGTGGCGAGGATACCCATTCCTTCCCACGACTGTTTCTTGTATTCCCATCCTGCCATCACGCTTACGTCGTGCTTCTCGGCAAAGACTTTTTGGAACTGGGCAATGACGTTAATCAGGTTCATCTGGCTCTTGGCATTTTGCTTGGATGCCTTGCCGTTGGATGAGAAGCCTTCGCGGGTGGTCGTAGGGATGTATTGGTCTTTTTGCACATCTTTGATGTCCACACCACCGGTGGCTTTAATCAGCAACTCTTTGAGGGGACGTACTTCAATGTACCCGCTCATGTAGATGTCCTTGCTGGCGGTGTGGTCATCAATCTCCAGCAGCGATACGGGATTGGGATAGATGTTGCTGCGGATGGGATTGTCGGAGTAGTTGCCGTTCTCGTCGTACACGGGAACGGTGGGGATGAAGGTCATAGCGGAGTATATCAGTGCCGAATTCTGTTGACGGCTGTCGCCAAGCGGCACATCCTGATAGTTGATTTGCGAAAAGGTGGAGTTGATACCGGCCTTGACGTATTTGCCGAAATCTTGGTCGAGATTGAGGCGACCAGTGATGCGCTCCATGTCGTTGTTCTTGGCAATACCTTGGTGGTTGTAGTAGCTCACGGAGAAGAGCGCCCGGGTGCTCTCACCGCCGGCGGTAACCGACAGGTTGTGCTCGTTGACCATACCCGTGCGGGTCACCTCTTTCATCCAGTCGGTGCCGTCGCCCACGAAGTCGGCTATCTGCTGTTCGGTGAACTTCTTCTCGCCGCTGCGTCCCAGTTCGTCGAACACTTGGTTCTGCACGGTCATGAAATCTTTCGCATTCAGAAAGTTGGGCGCATCCTTGATGTAAGAAAGCGCCACCGACCCGGAATAGCTCACCGCAGGTTTGCCTACCTTGCCGCGCTTGGTAGTGATGAGAATCACACCTCCCGAAGCATCCGAGCCGTAGATGGCAGCTGCGGAGGCATCTTTGAGGATGTCGATGCTCTCGATATCGTTGGGGTTGATGTTGATCAGCCCGCCATCCTTACCTGCTCCGGCATAGATGGTGCCCGACGAGATGTTAGAGGTAGGAGCCTGCGGTATGCCGTCCACCACGATGAGCGGTGCCTGTCCCGACAACCCGCCGCGTATGGCGATGTTGAGCGTCGAACCCGGCGCGGCGCTGTTGGAGGTGATGTTCATGCCCGCAGCCCGTCCGCGCAGCATCTCGCCTACCGAAGCGGAGGCGGCAGTGGGCAGCTCGTCGGCTTTGACCGAGGCTACCGCGCCGGAGATATTGCTGCGCTTGGTGGTGCCGTAGCCCACGACCACCACTTCGTTCAGTGTCTCGGCATCTTCTACTATAATGAAGTTCATCACGGCGGCGGCACGCTGTGTCTGCGTGATGTAGCCTACGTAAGAGACTTTGATCGATGCGCCCGCAGGCACGCCGTTGATGGTGAACCGTCCGTCGATGTCGGTGATGGCGCCGGTGGTGGTGCCGTCCACCACCACGTTGGCTCCGATGATGGCATCGCCGCGGCTGTCCTTGACGGTGCCTTGCACCTGCATGGCGGTCTGTGCCGTCAGGGATGCGGATGGCGAGAGCAGTGCGAAGAGCATCCACAGGGTGGGCTTCTTCACGAGGGAATATAGTGTGTTCATACCTATTGTTCTTTAATTGTTAACTTTCTTTTTGATGGTTCCCCAAGGAATAGCGGTGTCGAGGGTGAGAATCACCGGTCCGGCATAGTCGCTCTTGTAGGTAGCAACGCTTCCGCTGGCGGATTCGTACCACCAGTAGCCTTCGGCATCGGCGCGGAACACGTGTGCCCAGTCGGGGGTGCTGAAATAGAAGCTGCGCGCCTTCGCCGGGTCGGCTGTCTGCTCCAGCTCAATCTGATAGATATAGGTGTCTACCGGCGTCATGTTGCCCGACAGTCCCCAGTCGCCGATGGTGAATCCCTCGCCCGAGGCGATGAAGTCGATGCCGGTCAGCGCTGCCGAGGTATCGAGCGCCCACGTGCTGAAGGTATGTGCTTGCAGGTCGATGTAGATACCGTAATAGCCTTTCGTGGGGACGACGATGGGCACCACATAGCCGTTTTTGTTCATCAGCTTGCTACCGACGTAGGGGCTGGCGCCGAAGAGATCGCCGGTCACGGATTCGGTGGGGGCAAAGAAGAACTGCGCGTTGTCGGTGGCAGCATATATCTTGCCTTGATATTGGTAGGCGCCTTGCCTATCCATATAGTGATAGTAGCCGTCGATGTAGTCGTCGGGGTTCTCGTCGGCACTGAAGACAAACATCTGCGGATAGTCCGAGACAGGGTCTTCCTCTTCGACTAACATCACTACCACATCGGTCTGCACCACGGTGGCGTTATCGCTGTCGTCGGTCAGGATGAGGGTGGCGGTGTAGGTGCCTACGCCGGTAAAGTTAATGGTGCGCGCAAAGGTGGCGCTGCGTCCGCTAAGTTGAGAGCTTTCGTCAACGCCCGCATCGGGTATTTGCAGGCTGACGGACTTCAAGCCGCGGTCGTCGGCAAAGGCGAGGCTGACGTTCCACGTGCCGGAGCCTGTCTCGGAATCGAAGTCCACACTCACTTGCGAAGGGAGGGCAGTGGTAAGCGTGGGCTTCTGCGTGTCGGGCAGATAAGCGATAGGGACTGTTTTTTGGGTGCTCAGCCCGTTCTTGTCGGCGACGGTCACGGTCAACGTCTGGTCGAAAGTGGCAGTGGTCGGCACTATCAGTTGATAGTTGTAGTTGAACACCGTGGGTTTTTGTGCACTCAGGTCGTACACTTTATGAATACCCCACGCTTCGCACGCCAAGGTGATGGAGGAGATTCCCACATAGTTCGACGCTTGTCCCGATACCAATGTCGTATCGCCGGGGAAGGTAGCCAGTTGCATCTGCGCGGTGTATAAGCCGGGCGCAACGTCATCATGTGCTTCTTTACAGCCGGTGAGCATCGCACAGAGCGTTATCGGCAGCAAGACAAGATAGCATAATGCATTCTTCATAAAACGGTATTTTTTAGTAAGTAGTATAAACTTATAATCGATGCTGCAAAAGTACGGCGTTTCGGAGGGTCGGGAAATGTAACATTGCACGTAAAGCATGTAAAAAACGACTATTTTCGACCTTCCTACCACCCCGTCGCTACGCGCCACCCCTCCTTCGCGGAAGGAGGAAAGCTTAGAGATAGCCCTGAAAAAGCCACAGAAAACGTTATAGAGCCGGAAAAAGTAATTACCTTTGCAACATCAAATCATTCATACTTAGAATAATATGCAAGCAATGCCGCGAAAGTATCCCATCGGGATACAAGATTTCGAAGAGTTACGTAACCGCAATTGCGTGTACGTAGACAAGACCGACTTGATTTATTCGTTGGTCAATAATTACGCGACCTGCTTCCTGAGCCGCCCGCGCCGCTTCGGGAAGAGCCTCTTGTGTTCTACGCTAAAAGCTTATTTTCAAGGCAAGAAAGATCTGTTTAAAGGATTGTCTATCGAATCGTTGGAAACCGAATGGATACCGCGCAAAGTTTTTCACATCTCCTTTGCCGATTCCAAGTATCTCGAAGTGGAGAATCTGACTTCCCTGCTTGACAACACCCTTTCTAAATGGGAGAGCCTTTATGGCAGCAGCCCCACCGAAAGAACGTTCAGCCTGCGTTTTAAAGGCGTTATTGAGCGTGCCTACGAACAGAGCGGCGAGCAGGTGGCAGTATTGATCGACGAATACGATTCGCCCATTCTCAGCGCCATAAGCGCCGGCATGGAAACCCGACGCACCGAACTGCGCGATATTATGCGCGACTTCTTCAGTCCGCTTAAAGACAGTGGTGTGTATATTCACTTTCTCTTCATTACCGGCATTACTAAGTATCGCCAATCGCTTATCGAAAGCGAACTAAACCACTTGGATAATATCAGTATGTCGGAAGAATACAGCAGCATCTGCGGCATCACCGAAACGGAACTGCTCACACAATTCAAGCCCGACATCGCTGCCTTGGCAGAACGCAACCATGAGACCTACGATGAAGCGTGTGCCCACCTCAAGCAACTGTATGACGGTTACCACTTTTGCGAAGATACGGAAGAGATCTACAATCCGTACAGCATCATCAAGGTCTTTAAATACAAAAAATACAACTACTATTGGTTTGAATCGGGCACTCCCACTTTCCTCGTCGAGATGGTAAAGAACAGCAGTTTTATTCCCGAGACGTTGGAGAGTTGTGAGGCTATCTCATCGTTGTTCGACCGTCCGGTAGAAAATTTGACCGAGTTGCTACCCGTGCTCTACCAGAGCGGCTACCTCACCATCAAGGGTTACGACGAGGGCATCTACACATTGGGCTATCCCAACGACGAGGTGCGACACGGTTTCGTCAACTCCCTGCTCCCTGCCTATCTCGGATACACGGAAGAAGATGGGCAAATGAGCATTCTCGCCATGAAGAAAGCCCTCGAAAACGGCGACGCGGAAAGCTGCATGAAGCTGATGTGCTCGTTTGTCGCCTCCGTCCCCTACGAGGCAAAGAGCGACAAAGAATCGCGTGCCGAAATCATCTTTTACATGATCTTTACGCTGCTGGGGCAATTCACGCAGACACAGGTGCCCACCGCCATCGGCCGCTCCGATGTGGTGGTGAAAAACAAGAAGTACATCTATATCTTCGAAATCAAACTCCACGGCACTGCCGAGGGCGGTCTTGCACAGATAGAACGGCAACACTACGCCGTGCCCTACGAAACCGACAATCGGCAGGTGGTGCGCATCAGCGTGCAGTACGATGCCGAGACACGCGGCATTACGGAGTGGAAGATTGCTTGATATGCCCGATTCCCGAGCGCATACGAACCGTATTCACGGACACCGGGAGCAGAGCGCATGAACTTCGTTTACCTCAAAAGCTGAGCATGAAACAAAAAAGGCTCTATAACGAATTCTGTGGGTAATAATTTTATGGCACAAAGATACACACGCCATCGACGCCGATGCCCAATTAGCCGGCAAACGTAGCATGATGAACATGAATTAAGCGAATCGTCATAAAAAACATTGCTTTTTATCTGCAATTCAAAAAAACCGCTATATTTGCGCCCGTAAATAGAATCAGCATCACTTAATCATGTTTACGATCGGAATCATACTTTTCGACAGATACACACAGCAAGCTCTTCAAACCTTGCACCGTTATCGTGCTGTGATGTTCAGTCCCACACAAGCATAGAGGGCGAACCGGTTTCTCCCTCCTTTTTATGCGATATCGGGTGAATAGAGATTCACCTGTATATCTGTATCCTCGTTTCCTTAATCATACACTTATTCACTTAATACCGTTTTATACTATGGTACAAAAACCATCCATAGCCGACGTACAAGAATGGGTACTGAAGCTATACAACACGTGTGAACAAACCATCACCGACGACGAGCGCAAAGAGCAGCACAAGTATGCCGTGATGGTGCAACGTCCGCAAGACAAGAAATTCCTCGTAAAGATGCTCGACGAATCCTCCCAGATTCGCGACCGCCGCAAACTGGCTCGCCGCATCAAGACACTGGTAGACCGCTATGGTGTACCCAAGTTCTTTAACCGCCGCGATGCTTTCCTCTTCAAGCTCTACCAGAGCTTCGGGCACTATTTCGACTTCATTGCCGTCCCCATCATCAAGTACCGCCTCCGCTTGGATACCTCGAAAGTGATTCTCGACGAGGCACGCCCCAAGCTCACCAAGCACTTGGCAGAGCGCGAACATCAGCACATCGGTCAGAACGTCAACCTGCTGGGCGAAGTAGTGCTGGGCGACGGCGAAGCCGACAACCGCTATCACCACTACCTCGAAGCACTCGAAGCACCCGACATCAACTACATCTCCGTGAAGATTTCGGGCATCTACGCCCAGACGCACGCCCTGAACTACGAAGAGAGCTTTCCCGAGCTGGTACGACGCATGTCGGCGCTCTATCAGAAAGCCATCGACTTCCCTTATGAGAACGAAAAAGGTGAGAAGAGCGCCAAGTTTGTCAACCTCGACATGGAGGAGTACAAAGATGCTCACCTCACGCTACGCGTCTTCAAAGAGGTGCTCAGCAAGCCCGAGTTCAAACACTACCGCGGCGGTATTGTGGTGCAAGCCTACTTGCCCGATGCCTACAACTTCCAAACCGAACTGCTCGAGTTTGCCCGCGAACGGGTGGCTGCCGGTGGATCGCCCATCAAGATGCGCCTCGTCAAGGGAGCCAATCTGGAGATGGAGAGCGTCATCTCGTCGCTGCGCGGATGGCCGCTCCCCATCTTGGGAAGCAAGACGGAGGTCGATGCCAACTACCTGCACATCCTCGACCGCGGACTGATGCCCAAAAACGCGCGAGTGCTCAACGTGGGCGTGGCATCGCACAACCTCTTCACCATCTCGTATGCCTACCTGCTCTGCCGGCAATACGGCAGCGAGGAGTGGATGACTTTCGAGATGCTCGAAGGCATGGCAGACCACGTATGGCGTGCACAGGCACAGTTAGGCAACCACGTCATCCTCTATGCGCCGGTGGTGAAGAACGAGCATTTCCTGAATGCCGTCTCCTACTTGGTACGCCGCATGGATGAGAACACCGCGCCCGACAACTTCCTCACCCACTCGTTCAACCTCAAGCCCGGCACCGACACGTGGAAATTCCTTCAGAAGCAGTTCGAGGATGCCTACAACCTGAAAGACAAGGTGTCGCATACACCCACCCGCACGCAGAACCGTCTGATGCCTCACATCCCCCTGCCTCCCGCCGACGAGATGAAGAACGAACCCGACACCGACTTCGACCTGCCGTGGAATCAGGAGTGGGTACGCCACATCTTCGCCAAGTGGAAGAAGTCGACAACCGACACGCCGACCATCATTCCCTTGCAGATAGGCAAGAAAGAGGTTATATGCGAGCAACGCGCCAAGTACCTCGACCGCAGTCAGGACGACAACGTATGTATCTGCGAGATGTCGCAAGCCAACTCCGAGCAGGTGAAGCAGATTGTCGATATAGCTGCTAAAGACCCCGCCGGCTGGCGCAAGACCACACTCGAAGAACGCCATAAGATTATGTATGCCGCCGCCGACAAACTCGCCGAGCTGCGCGGCGACCTGATAGGCTGCATGTGCGCCATCACCGGCAAGACGGTGGTCGAAGGCGACGTCGAAGTATCCGAAGGCATCGACTACGCCCGCTTCTATACCACCGCAATGAAGAAGTTTGCCGCGCTCGACGATGTAGAAATCACGCCCAAAGGCACCGTGCTGGTCATCTCGCCATGGAACTTCCCGTGCGCCATCCCCGTGGGTGGCATCGTAGCCGGACTGGCAGGCGGTAACACCGTCATCCTCAAACCGGCTACCGTGGCTGCGCCCGTGGCATGGCTCTTTGCCCAAGCATTCTGGGAAGCAGGCGTGCCCAGAGAGGCGTTACAGGTCATCATCACCGACCGCCCGGCACTGAAGGTACTCAACACAGCGCCCGAAATCAAGCACATCATCCTCACCGGCGGCACCGACACCGCACAGAGCATCGCCCACGCCAATCCCGCCACACCGCTCTCGGCAGAGACGGGCGGCAAGAACGTCATCATCCTCACCGCATCGGGCGACCGCGACCATGCTATCATGAACATCGTGGCTTCCGCTTTCGGCAATGCCGGACAAAAATGCTCCGCCTGCTCGCTGCTGTTGGTAGAACGCTCGGTGTACGAAGACCCCAACTTTAAAGAGAAGATGAAAGATGCCACCACCAGCATGAAGGTGGGCAGCGTGTGGAACGCCGGCAACGTAGTCGGCCCGATGATCACCAACAAGAACGACAAACTGCTGCAAGGGCTGAACCTTGAAGAAGGTGAATCGTGGCTGGTCGCTCCGCGCTTCCTCGACAAGAACAAATACGTGCTGGCACCCACCGTGAAGTGGGGCGTGAAGCCGAAGAACTTCACCTTCCGCACCGAGCTGTTCGGACCGATGCTGAGCGTGGGCTGCATCGACAACCTGCAAGAAGGCATCGCCTTAGTCAACGGATTGGATTACGGACTTACCTCGGGCTTGCAAAGCTTGGATGAGACGGAGCAACGCCTATGGAGAGACTCCATCATGGCAGGCAATCTCTATATCAACCGCGGTATCACGGGCGCCATCGTCAACCGCCAACCCTTCGGCGGTATGAAGCTCTCGGCGTTCGGCGGCGGCATCAAAGCAGGCGGACCCAACTACTGCGCCTGCTTCGTGAATATCGTCGACAAGAAAGGCAGTAGAACCGACTATCGCCAAAGCTATCTGAATGCCTACGAATCGGAGTTCAAACACGCCCGCGACTGGAATCAGCTGCACGGCGAACAGAACGCTTTCCGCTATCTGCCGCTTGCCGGTGGCATGGCGCTTCGCCTGTTCGATAATGATACACCGGAAGATGCGCAGAAGATTGTCTTCGCGTCGCAACTCTGCAAGACGCCGATCACCGTAAGCGTATCGCCCGACTGCAAGTTCTTGACCGAGCTGACCGCACTCGGCTGCCGGGTGAAGAAGGAGTCATTCGCAGAGTTTCTGCCTACGATGAAGCAGTACGAGCGCATCCGCACCTGTCGTCCCGACATCCCGATGGAGATGTACGTCGAAGCTGCCCGCATCGACCAGTATATCGCTACCGCTAAGCCGGTGAAGAACGGGCGCGTAGAGCTGATTCACTACTTCAAGGAGCAGAGCATCGCCTTCGAATACCACCGCTATGGCAGCATCACGGAAGTGCCGCCGGTAGAGTAAAAACGGAAGATACCACCGACAAGCCCTTCAAAGTTGCCTGTGGGTGGTATCTAAACCAATCCGTCGACCTTTTCGTGATAGGCAATCAACCCATCCATAGGGGTATCTTCTATGCGTTCGATGGTTACGCCGTATTCGCTTGCCGTTTCGTGCAGCACCGTTGAAAACGATTCTGCCATTGTACCCATAAATCGGAGCGGATAGTTTTTGTAATCGTATTGCAGCACACTGCGATTGAAGAAGTCGCGAAAGTTGCGTATGGTCAAGTCGTGGATATATTCATTCTCCAGATAGTTGACCAAGAAGTAAGAGATCGTTGCCAAAAACCGGCTCGGGAAGGGACGATTGTAAATCGAATCCATCACATCGTTGGTCGTGATGCGGAACTTATCGAACAGCTCGGAGGAGATATCGTGAGGCGATATACCTTTCAGCACATCCGACAGGAACATCTTACCCAGCGCAGCCGCGCTACCCTCATCGCCCAAGATGTAGCCGCCCGGCTTGACGTTCTTGATCACGATCTGCCCGTCGTAGAAACAGGAGTTCGAACCTGTACTCAGGATGCAGGCAATGCCCGATTCGTCTAAGAACAAACCGCGCGCCGCTGCCAGCAGGTCGCTCTCCACCTGTACCGATACCTTGAACTGTGCTGTCAGGGAAGCGCCGATAATATTTTTCTTCTCGTAAGAACTACATCCGGCACCATAAAAGAATACTTGGTCTATCTTTTTGGTGAAAAAGGAGGGAGGAAGTTCCAAACGAATACATCTGCTAATCTCTTTTCGCGTCTGAAAGAAGGGATTCAGTCCCTCGGTATAGACACGTTGAATCAGTTGATTCCCTTCGACCAATACCCACTCGGTACGTGTCGAACTACTTTCTGCGATCAATTTCATAATAAAAAGTGTGGTTTTATGTGCGCAAATGTAATGATTATATTTGTAGTGCGCTTTTAAATTCACCCAAATCAATAAAAAAACCATTAAATGCTTCCTCTTATCGTGGTTTAAAATCTAACTTTGTCTTTTTAAACTCAATATAACTATTAAACTAAGAAAATATGTTTGCAAAAGAGATCTACATCCAGCGCAGAGCCGCGCTGAAGAAACACTTCGGCTCGGGCATATTACTCTTCTTGGGTAATGACGACATGGGGCTGAACTATGAAGACAATGCCTTCCGCTATCGACAAGATTCTACCTTTCTTTATTACTTTGGCATATCGGCTGCCGGACTGGCAGCCATCATTGATATCGATGAGGGACGCGAAATCGTCTTTGGCGATGAGCTGACCATCGACAGCATCATCTGGATGGGAACACTCCCTACCCTGAAGAGCCGTGCCGCACAAGCTGGCATCAACGAAACGCTCCCGTATAGCGACATCAGTAACTACCTGCGCCGCGCTGCCGCTGCCGGACGAATGATTCACTACTTGCCGACTTACCGTCCGGAGCATAAGCTGAAGCTGATGGAGTGGCTGGGCATTATGCCTGCCCGGCAAGTAGCCTCTGTGCCCTTCCTGCGTGCCATCATCGAACAGCGCAACCACAAAGCTCCCGAAGAGATCGAGGAGATAGAACGTGCCTGCAACATCACTGCCGACATGCACATCCGTGCGATGGAGGTGCTCCGTCCCGGCATGTACGAGTATGAAGTGGTAGCCGAGATGAATTACGTTGCCGAAAAGAACAACTGCGAACTGTCGTTTCCCACCATCGCCACCATCAACGGACAGACACTGCACAACCACGTGCACGGCAACCTCGTCAAGCCGGGTGATCTGTTCCTGATCGATGCCGGCGTAGAAACCCCGATGGGATATGCCGGCGACATGTCGTCGACCGTAGCGGCAGATAAGAAATTCACCCCCCGCCAGCGTGCCGTTGTAGAGATACAGAACGCCATGCACTTCGAGTCGGTGAAAGCGCTGCGACCGGGCATTCCGTACATGGACGTGTACGACCTCTCTGCCCGCGTCATGGTAGAAGGATTGAAAGCGCTGGGACTGATGAAGGGTGACGCCGCCGATGCCGTACACGAAGGTGCACACGCGCTCTTCTACCCCCACGGCTTAGGACACATGATGGGATTGGATGTACACGACATGGAGAACTTCGGCGAAGTATGGGTAGGCTACAACGGACAACCCAAGAGCACGCAGTTCGGACGGAAGTCGCAACGCCTCGCCATCCCGCTGGAGCCGGGCTTCGTCTTTACCGTAGAGCCGGGTGTCTACTTCATTCCCGACCTGATCGACCTGTGGCGCAGTGAAAAGAAGTTTACCGACTTCATCAACTATGACAAGGTGGAGGAATACCGTCACTTTGGCGGCGTGCGTAATGAAGAGGACTATCTGATTACCGACAACGGCGCCCGTCGCTTAGGCAAAAAGAAACCCATCACCCCCGACGAGGTGGAGGCAATACGAGGCTAAAACGTAAGTGTTTGACAGATAAAAATGCATTCCATGAAACGAACCCTTTTTGCCCTCTGTATGGCAAGCTGCCTCCTCCTTCAGGCACAAGAGAAGGTAACCCGATACAGCGTTCGTACTCCTATCGACGTCCGTACCCCCATTCTGAACGACAGCATCAACCCTAAAGGTGAAAAGTTCGATACCAAGATATTGCTGCAAACACCTGTCGTGCTCAATCTGCCCGATGCACCCGCAACGATACAAGCAACCGACACCGCCGGTTATTTAAAATTAGATAGAGCCGACGACAAACACCGGCTCTATCTGCTCAAGACACGCCTGCGTGCCGAGCGCTTTATGAAAGGAAAGCTGAAGATCACATCGCCTGCACGTTGGGAACTGTTTGTCGACGGAACATCGAAACTAAAGAAAGAGAGCGCCGAAGACAGCCTTCAACTGGCTGTTGCACGCGATGTGCAACTGTCGCTGGAGCCGGAACGCGATTACGACCTCACCATCAAGCTCCTCGCTGCCGTCAACGACCGGGCAGCCCCCGCACTGAAGTGCGAACTCATCCCCGACAAGGGGTTTGAAAAGACGGGGTGCCTCATGAACCCCGAAGGCAAAAAACGCTTTGCGCTCGACAATACCGTGTATGGCAACCGTGTGGTGTCGGTAGCCATCTCGCCGAGCGGCAAGTACCTGCTTACCCGCTATTGGGAGAACCATGCCGCCAAACGCTCGCGCACCTTCTGCGTGCTCAGCGAGGTTAAAACGGGCAAAGTGCTGCTCGACAATGCCCGCGACGGCATGAGCTGGATGCCTCAAAGCGACAAGCTATACTACACCGTCACTGCACTCGACGGCTACAAGGTCGTTACTCTCAACCCTGTTACCCTACGCGAAGAGACCTTGTTGCGCAACATACCCGGACAACGCTTCACTTGGTCGCCCACAGAAGACTACCTCATTTTTTATACGACCGAAGAGGGAGTAAAAGAGCAAGGTCAGCTACGCCGCATTGTTAGCCCCGCCGATCGTATCCCCGACTCGCGCGACCGCACCTTCCTGTCCAAGTATTGCATTACCGACGGCGTTTCAGAACGTCTCACCTACGGTAATCACAGCACCTACCTGATGGACATCTCTCCCGACGGCACGCGCCTGCTCTACCGCACCTCCCGTGAGCACATCACACAACGCCCCTTCAACATCGGGTCGCTGTTCGAGGTCGAGCTTGCCACGCTCAAGGTCGATACCCTCTTCTACAACGAGCGTTTTCTGGGTAGCGCCGCCTATTCGCCCGACGGCAAACAAGTTCTGCTCACCGCCGGTCCCGAAGCCTTCGGAAAGATCGGCATGAATTGCGGTCATCACCCCATTCCCAACGATTACGACACGCAAGCGTTTATCATGGACATGGCTACGCGACACATCACGCCCATCACACGCGACTTTAACCCCAGCGTCAGCCTACTGCAATGGAATCGCGGCGACGGCTGCATCTACTTCAGCACCGACGATGCCGACTGCGTCAATATCTATCGCTACTCGCCCGCAAAGAGTACATTCGAGAAGCTCCCTCTTGAGGTACCCGTAATCACCTCCTTTTCGCTGGCAAAAAACAATCCGGCAGTGGCTGCCTACTTTGGACAGAGCGATCACCAGTCGGGCATCGCTTATCTGTATGATCTGAAAACGAAGCGTTCGCGCCTGCTTGCCGACCCCATGAAACCTATTCTGGACAACATTGAATTGGGTGAAACCCGCCCGTGGAACTTCACCGCCTCCGATGGTACGGTTATCACCGGTAAGATGAATTTGCCGCCCAACTTCGACCCCAACAAGACGTATCCCCTGATTGTGTACTACTACGGCGGTACCACCCCTACGACACAAGGCATTTACAACACCTACTGTTCACAGCTTTTCGCTTCGCGCGACTATGTGGTGTACGTACTTCAGCCCAGTGGCACCATCGGCTTCGGACAAGAGTTCTCGGCACGCCACGTCAATGCTTGGGGCAAGCGCACTGCCGACGATATTATCGAAGGCGTGAAGCAGTTCTGTGCCGAGCATCCCTTCGTCGACCCTAAAAAGATCGGCTGCATCGGCGCCTCGTATGGCGGCTTCATGACGCAATACCTCCAGACACGCACCGATATCTTTGCCGCTGCCGTATCGCACGCCGGCATCAGCAACGTCACCAGCTATTGGGGCGAAGGTTATTGGGGTTACAGCTACAACTCCATTGCTGCTGCCGACAGCTATCCTTGGAACAACGAAGCGCTCTTCACCCGCCAAGGATCACTCTTCCATGCCGATAAAATCAACACCCCATTGCTATTGCTGCACGGCACTGTCGACACCAACGTGCCCATAGGCGAAAGCATCCAGTTGTTCAACGCACTGAAGATTCTGGGTAAGACGGTTGAGTTCGTCGAAGTGAACGGCGAAAATCACTACGTATCCGATTACGACAAACGCATCCGGTGGCATAACACCATCATGGCATGGTTTGCCCGCTGGCTACAAGACAGTCCCGAGTGGTGGAAAGAGCTGTACCCCGAACGCTATTTATAAAGTTTCTCTCATACAACCAAACACTTTTTCTTTTGCGGTGTTATTAGGACAAATTCGGTCGATATGCCATTTCATTTCAAGAGATAACTACCACTATTTCCATATATAAGTATAAACCAATGAAAGCTTTAACTATGTTTTTTTTAATGTTGCTATCCTTCCCGCTTGTGCTGTCGGCACAAGAAGGGGAAAGGAAAGCACCCGTTACCACCCTTTCTGTCCTGTCGGCTACTGCCTTAGCCCAAGAGGCGGAAGCCCATTTTCTAAACGGCGAAGAGAATGTAGCCGCCCGCCTGTACGAAGAGGTACTGTCGGTCGATGCGAACCATCTGCAAGCCAACATTTTCCTTGCCAACTACTACTATCTGCTTGCCGAGCGGGAGAAGAGCAATTTGGAAAGCGACTATCACAAACTACGGAAGCCCACACGCCGGCAGCGTGCGCAATACCACGACAGCCTGTCGGGTATTGTCTCTTCCCACTATCACAAAGCCAAGGTCTATCTGCAGCGAGTGCTGCAGCTCTATCCGTCGACCGGCGCCGAACAGACCATCGAGAAGATCGGCACACTCGAAGCTAATTTGAGGTAGCCAATTCCGGTAACTCTACCCGGAATGTGCTCCCTTCGCCCGGTGTAGATTCGACCTCAATCTTCCCGCCTAAGTGTACTACAATGCTCCGGCAGAGCGAAAGCCCCAAACCGGAGCCTTGTACAAATGAATCGATTTTATAGAAACGCTCGAAGATGCGTTGCTGCTTCTCGGGGGTGATGCCACAGCCGGTATCGGTCACGCTAAAGCAATACATTTTCCGTTCGTTGCGATGATAATCGAGCGTGATGCTCCCGCCGCTGGGGGTAAACTTTATTGCGTTCGACACCAGATTGATCATCAGCAGCTTGAGGTACTTACGGTCGGTGTGTATCAACCAGTCGTCGACCGAATCGGTCAGGTTCATCACGACAAACAATTGCTTGCCATACACGTTATGGAGGATGTTTTTCTCTAACTTTCGGAACATCTCGGGCACGCTGAACCATTCGGGGCGGAAGCGTACCGTTTCGCCGTCGAGCGCCGACAGGTCGAGGATATTGCTAAGCAGATCATTCAGAAGCTGCACGTTTTTGCGAATAATGGGAGCAAACTCTTTTTTAAACTCATCATCGTTTATCTCTGCCAGAATAGCCGAGAATCCGATGATGGCGTTGAGCGGTGTACGCACCTCGTGGCTGATCTCTTCGAGAAAGACTTGCGTCTCTACGTTAGAGCGTTTGGCTTGTTGGCGCGCCTCTTCCAACGCCTCTTCGCTTCGTTTCTGTTCGTCGATGTTCAGGCTCAGCTCGATGAGACGCGCCGATTTCGGCACGACGTAGATGTGCTGCCTCACCCAATGCACCTTGTTATCTTTTCCCGTCACACGTATTTCGCGACAGAACGGTTCGGGCACTCCGCCGTTCCGCACCTCCTGTTGATAAGCCAGCAACACCTCTCTGTCGAGCGGATCGACATGTGTATAGGTAGGGAAGGTGCCCGATACGAAAACATCGTTCATCGTGGCGCACCACGACTGTGTAGCCATGCCTACGGCAGTATTTATATCGTAGAACACCACTCCTATCTGCGACGAATCGGATGCAAAGCGGAACAGGCTCTCATAGCGTTCGCGCTCTTGCTGCTCCTGCACCACAGGCGTCAGGTCGATGGCTATGGCAATGAATCCGGCAACGTGATAAGTATTTTCGTCTAATTGTTTAATAATCACCTGATAGTGCGTTTTAGTAGCCTGCCGCGAGGATTTGTTCGTCGGTGTATTCTCCACGGTGATTTCGCAGTTCACCGTATGTTTGTTGCGCAACTCTTTTTTCTGTTCTTCGAGCAGATACTGACTGTCGAACAGATCATCGTTAAAACAGAATGAGGTTTGCTGGCGGGTGGGGCTGAGGCGCTTACCTCGTCGGTCGTACAAGACAAAGTCGATCGAGCCTATATCGTAAATAATCTGTAACTTGTTGTAGAGCCGTTTGTAGCGTTCGTAATCGCCGCGCAGGCGTCGGTTATATCGTATGATGTGGAGAGTAATCAGAACAAAAACAATCACTACCGCCAGGAAGAGCAGAACGACCAGCACCTCTACCTCGTATTTGCGGTAAAAAGGAGGTGGTATATGTCGATAAGTCACCTGCTGCAGCCGACGGGCAGCCGACGATAGTCCGTATCGTTCGACGGCAGTACGATTGAGTATGATGCTTCCCTTCTGCAGAGTATCAAATGGCATCGTGTTCAGGTCGGCTCCCGTTACGGCGCGAGTGATCAAGCCGACGGTTCGTTCGACGATGTCGGGCATGTTGTAGTAATATCCCCCCACGTAGTAGTTGTTACTTTCAAAGCTTCGCCGGGTCAGGCTGAAGGTGGGCACCGTCGATTGGTAGGTAAAGAGCGAGTCGATCTGCTGATAGGTGTACCGACTATGCATGCCGTCCATATTCCATCTGTAAGTGAGGAAGGCACGTCCGGGTGCAGGCTCAAGCATGACCCGATAGATAGAATCGGCATTCTCCCGGTTGTGTATCATGGCGGCATAGTGCACGTCGGGCATCATCTGCGGCATCAGGCGCTCAACTTCCAACCGTTTCTTCTTGGCAGTGTAGTGATCGTCATCTACCCAGATCAGCTCTTTCAGGTCGGGCATCAGCTTCCGTATCAGCGCGAGGTTCTCGCGCACGTTCGATGGAGCCGTCACGCCCGACAGATTGAAGTGTACGGTTTTCCTTCGCCCATCATCCACAAGGGCATTGAAAGTACGGGTATCGACGAGCGGCCTCATTTGGTCATACTCGAATGGGATGAGCGGATCCCAGCGGTTAGCTATCGAATCGCTGACCATACACAACACCACCGGTACGCGTTCCCATGCATTGAGGAAGTAAGCCAGCGATTGATAGATGATGAAACCCTCGTCACCGATAATCAGCAGGGCATCGGGGGTATCGTCTTGCATAAAGAAATGCTCGAAGCTCAAACTGGTAGGTGGTACGGTGTTGCGGGTATGTGCGGCATATCCCCACAACAGCGAGCGCAGTGTGAGCATGGTCGAGCTGGATACAACCGCATTTTCTGTCTTCAAATAGCCGCTATACAAGCTCCACTCGGGATGTAAATGGTGCAGGCGGTCAATCAGACTGTCGTTCAGCTCGCAACTCCATTCGCTTTGCCGGCTGTATGAGTTGAGCAGGAATATACGTTTTGCTTGGTCGGCAGCAACGGAGGCAACGGCAACCGTTGGCAGTACCCACCAGAGCGTGCAACACAAAAGGAGGATTCGTATCATACGGAAGGTGGTATTTCGGCATTGAGTGAATCGTTGAGCGAGGCATCGATAAACTGTCTGATCAGTTCGAGCAGCGTCTCGTTGTTGGTCTCTATCTTTTGGTAGAGGGTTGCGCGGCGGGGCAGATCATCGACTGCCAGCAGCTCTTCCGACAGCACTGCAATGTTGCGCCACGGCTGCAAGATGTCGTCGCGTATGTTAGCAACAAAGGCATGCTTCAACCGGTCGTTAGCCTGTGCTTTCTTTATAAACTCTTTGATTTCGAATTCACGTCGTACCTTGGCGTCCATGTTGACTATGATTTCGGCTACGGTGACGCATCCTTCCTGCGGAAAATACTCCAGCGGCTTGATGTAGCAACGCAAGAAGTGTGTTTCGCCACTGCGTGGTATGATGCGCACATTTTGCAGGAACGGTTGCGACACGCCATATCGCACCTTTTTCAGATATTGCTGCACTCGTTTGCGGTCTTCCGTCAACAAGGTAGGGTGTTCGATGAAGTTTTGCCGGTCTGTCTGTTTCAGATTTTGAAGTTGATACCACGCGTTCGTAGCAAATCCCACTCTGTCTATCAGGTTGTATGATGCAACGCCTATGCCCGAGCTGTTCATGGCAAAGTTGAATACATTGTATATGCGCTCCTTGTCTTTGCGCATCTTCTCCATTTCGGTGTAATCAACCACAATGAAAAGCAGGTTGTCTTGGGTTTCGTCGTTTTCGGAAGCGATGCGACGTAGTATAATATAATAGGAGTATCCGTTCCAGTCGATGGTGCGATCAGACCGGCTGTTGTGGAATATATGCTGGCGGAGCGATTCGTCGGGCAGCAACTCGGTGGCAGCCGTGTTGGTTTGCAGCAATTTCCCGGTAGGGTCGAAGAGCATCACACCGATGGGCATGTTTTCGTACACCGACAGGTATTCGTCGTAGAGCGATTTGTATTGCGTAAAAAGCCGTCGTAGACTGCGCTGGTAGAGATGGGAGCTGATGGTGCGGAAGATGATGAATCCCAATATGATAACCATCAGCATGCCGGCAAAGAGTTTGCGGGTGTGACGCATCACAAAAGACGGAGGTATATTCCTGCTGATGGCGTAGGGAACCAATCGGGCGCGACCATTGAGGTTGGCATGCATCAGGGCGGTGCGGTTCAAGTAGAAGGCAGTATCGGCTGCTGTGGTATAGGGCTGAACAGGGACTTGTTCGTTTAGAAAGGTCAACACAGCTTCGACAGACTTTGCCGCCAGCGCGTCGGTTGTAGCAAAATATCCGCCCTGCGGTATCCGATGGGTGTAACTCATGTCTCTCAACGTAATAACAGGTATTTCGGGTGCAAAGTCGCGGGGATTCACGCCATTGGTCAGCAGCACGCTTCCTCGTGGGAGTCTTTTCTGCCGACTGTTGACGGCATCCATGCGGTCGGGGGTGTAGAGCAGTTCGGTCAGGGTGAGATGAGGAGCTTGGGCATGGATGGCACGGAGCAATCTATCGTAGGTATAAGCGTCGGAGTAGGTGCCTTCCGAGAGGAAATAGAGCTGCGTACAGTCGGGGTGAAGCTGGCTGATGAGCTGAAGGGTGCGTCGGGTATTGTCGGGTTCCGTCACAACAGCGGCACGAAACGTCCCCAGCGTCTCCGATAGCGGGACAAGTGTACTGTCGGGAATCTGTCGATGGGCAAAGTAGGCGCTGTAATCGTGCATAATCTCACTATGCATGCCGCTCAGCACAACGGGTATCTGCTCCCATTTGCCGCGCAAGTCCATGATGCGGTAGAGCATCCAGCTTTCGTCGCCTATCAGCACCAATACGTCGGGGATGGAGCGCAAAGCCGACAGCCGTCCGTAGGAGAAAGCTCCTTGCATGGCAAAGCGGTCGGCAAGCATGGAGGTGCTACCGGAGATGTCGGCATAAGTAATGCTGATCTCAACGTCGGAACGTACATCCTGCAACTTACTGCTGATCTCTTTAGCCAACGCCGTGCTCCACTCTGTCTCGTAAGTATAAGAAGAGAGAATCAGTACGAACTTACCCGATTGCTCTCCCGACGACTTGACCGTCGTCAAGGAGAGCAAGGGTTGAGAGAACAAACATATTCCGAGTAGTAGTGCAAAACAAGATAGACGTAACATTTACGTATACGGTTTTATTTTGTCGCAAATATACAAACTTTGATTATATTATACCATCATATTGCAAAATAAATCGCAAATATGCATCTCATTTTCAGTAATTCGTTCAATCTGTGCGCCGAAGATTCACTAACTTTGCCCCCCTATAAAGGATAAGAACACAGAGAATATGCCCCCTATAAAGGATAGAAATGGAAAAGTCGGTTATCAAAGACCTGATTATGGAGTATCAGGCAATCGTAGAAAAGGTGAAGCTCATCCCGCGCAGCGTGGAGCTGTCGCCTAACTTCAACTATGTGTTTGTAGGCTTGCGCCGCGCCGGAAAGTCGTATCTGATGTATCAGCAGATACAGAGACTGCTCTCGTCGGGTCACGGCATCGAGGAGATACTCTACTTCAACTTCGAGGACGACCGTCTGATAGGTGTCACCGCTTCCGACCTCGACTTGATAAAGCGAAGCTATGAGGAGCTGTACCATCACACCCCCATCTTCTTTCTCGATGAGATACAATTGGTTGCCGGCTGGGAGAAGTTTGTCCGCCGACTGGCAGACCAGCGCTATCGCGTCTATGTCACCGGCAGCAACGCCCGGATGCTGAGTAGCGAAATTGCCACCACGCTGGGCGGACGCTTCGTGATGCAAGAGGTGTTTCCTTACTCTTTCCCCGAATATCTGCATGCCCGCGGCATCACACTCGATGCGCATTGGTATCATCGCAATCGTTCGGAAGTAGTCCGACAGTTCGAATCATATTTCCTTTTCGGCGGTTTGCCCGAACTCAATCTGGCGCAAGAGGTGGAAAAACGCCTGTGGCTGACCAATCTCTTTAACAAGATCTTCTTCGGCGACCTCCTCAGCCGCTTCCAAATCCGCAATGACACCGCCCTGAAGATTCTCATCCGCCGACTGGCAGAGAGCGTCAAACAGCCCTCCTCATACACCCGCCTGACCAACATCGTCTCCACCGCCGGCAAGAAAATAAAGACTGATACCATCATTGACTATCTGAGCTATCTGCGCGACACGTGGCTCATCTTTCCCTTAGAGAACTTAGCATCCAAGCTGGTAGACCGCGAAACGAATAAGAAGTACTATTTCATCGACAACGGCTTACTGAACCTCTTCCTCACCGACCCGTCAACGTTCTTGTTAGAGAACATCGTCGCCATACAGCTCAGACGCCTCTATCCCGACGACCTCTTCTTCTACCATCACGCCGCCGCAGAAGTAGATTTTGTGCTGTGGAATACGCAAATCGCCATTCAAGTCTGCTACACCCTGCGCGATACCGATACCCGAGAACGCGAGGTCAAAGCGCTACTCTCACTCCCCGATAGCTTGAACACGCAACGCCGATTCATCATCACCAAAGACGAAGCAGAAATGATAGAGCGCAATGGAAAAACCATAGAGGTTATTCCCGTATGGCAATGGCTGTTCGGCTCCTACTCGCGTGGTGAGGAGACGAAAAAGAGACCGTTGTAGACTTGTGCAAAGTTGCCCTTGTTTTGCCTGCAATTTAAACAGTTACCCATATTTATTTGATGGTACCGAAATACTTCACTAACAGATTCTGCGCAGCGACAAACGAGGTGTGCTTACCTTTGAGCACCTTACGCTCTTCGTCGGCGAGCATCGCTTCAATGGTGGGGTTTTGATAGAAGCTGTTGCGCAAACTTTCGTTGATGCTTTCGTACATTTGATACTTGCTCTGCTCGCGGCGGTTGCGCTGAAAGTAGCCGTTGGCTTTCACAAAGGCGATATAGTCATACACCATATCCCATACCTCCTTGATGCCCAATCCGTAGAAGCCCGAATAGGTCAGCACCTGCGGCGTCCAGCCACTCTCCGAGGGTGGGAAGAAGTGTAGCGCACTGCGGAACTGTGCTGCTGCCAGTCGGGCACGCTCTACATTGTCGCCATCGGCTTTATTGATGACGATGCCGTCTGCCATCTCCATAATGCCGCGCTTGATTCCTTGCAGTTCGTCGCCCGTACCTGCCAATTGAATGAAGAGGAAAAAGTCGACCATAGAGTGCACCGCCGTCTCGCTCTGCCCTACTCCTACCGTTTCGACAAATATCTTATCGAATCCGGCAGCTTCGCACAAAATAATCGTTTCACGTGTTTTGCGTGCCACGCCGCCCAACGATCCTGCCGACGGACTGGGGCGAATAAACGAGTTGGGATGCACAGCCAGTTTCTCCATACGTGTTTTATCGCCCAGAATACTCCCTTTGGTGCGTTCACTGCTGGGGTCGATAGCCAGCACAGCCAGCTTGCCGCCATACTTCTCCAGCACATGTAGCCCGAAGACGTCGATAGAGGTGCTTTTACCTGCACCCGGCACGCCGCTGATGCCAATGCGTATGGAGTTGTGCGAGTAGGGTAAGCACTTCTCTATCACCTGCTGGGCAATGATTTCGTGTTCGGGGCGGGTGCTCTCTACCAGCGTCACGGCACGGCTTAGAATGGTGGTGTCGCCTTTGACGATTCCTTCGACATAATCGTCGACGGACAAATTCCGCTTTTTAGGTCGCGACAAATGAGGATTGACGGACGATGGTTGTTCAATGCCTGCATTGACAACCAGTCCTTTGTAGGATTCGCTGTTTTCGGGATGCTCCATTCTCAATTTATATGAATGATGGCTTTGGGTTGCTTCGGGTCGTTCGTGATGAGCAGTATGCGCAGATGACGCTTCTTATTCAGCTTGCTTCGGTCGATGGTAATACGTAGATGCACCTCATCGCCGGGTTTGATAACGTTCTTTTTGAGGCGTACCCCCACAGCCGAATGGAATACTTGCAATTTGCCTATCCGCAAAGGCGAGCGACCGACGTTACTTAGCTTTATGTCATATTTTACTTTCTTTTTATTCGAAGGCTCTGCACTCAGGTTGATCTCTGTTTCCGACAACTGAATGGCGGGAGCATTTGCCACATCGACGTTCGACAGATTGGGCAGCAACACGATCGAAAGGGGAATTTCGTTCTCATCGCTCACCTTATCGCCCATAAAGCGCGAGAGATAGACAGACGATTCCGTCCATCCCAAGTCTTTCAGCTTATCGGTGTGGAGGGTGAGGGTGATGACGCCGTGTTCGCTCTGTTTCAATACAGCAGGTTCCGATTGCATGGTGAGATACGACGGCAGATGCATCAATATCGGCTCATAGTCGCGCGCCGACAGATTGGCTACGCCTATTCGCAAAGTGGGTTGTTCGCCCCGATAGCTATCGGGAAATTCCAATTCGTTTTTATCCAAACGAACCTCTCCCATCAGGTAGGGATAGGCTCTGCTGAAATCTTTCACTTGGGTCACTACTTCTCCTATGAAATGCAGATAAAGTGGCTTAGATTGTGTATCGGTGTACACCGCTATCGACTTATCGAAATGCCCCAATGCTTTGGCATCGAACTCTACGGTAATGTTGCCTTGTCCGCCGGCGGCGATAGGTGTTTGCGTCCACTGCGCCACACTGCATGCGCATGATGGGGCGACGTTGGTCAATCGAAGCGGTTGGTTGCCGGTATTGGTAATGGTGTACTGCACGGTAGCAGGTTTTTTCCACTGTATCTGCCCGAAGTTGTATGTCTCCTTGTCGACAGTGAAACGCTGTTGAGCCACAGCTGTCATTACTACGGCAAAAAACACGAAGAGGATTGATAGGATTCTTTTCATTACTATGATGTCATATAGGGCGCAAAAGTAGCTCTTTTCGGTGAGAGATGTTTCATTCATATCTATTTTTCCCGCATTTATTGTATCGTTTCGTAATCACGGCTCTATATGTACCGTCTGCGATCCTGCGTATGCCGCATATTCGGGAGCATAAGCACACTGTATCGTAGCCAAGCCACCCTCGTACTTGCCGCTGCGGGCTACCCGATAGCTGTACTCCAATACATACACACCTTTCGAGAGACCGTCGAAGAAGAAGTTGGTAGCAGCATCTTCTATCTCAACATAGTAACCGATGCCGTTGTCCCAACGATAGCTCGACACAGAGGCTTCGGGTTCGAAGCAGGCGCCGCGTTGGTCTTTCAACTGAATGAAGTCCATCGCACGGTCGAGGCGGATGGTGAGACGGGCAACAACCCTGTCGCCTACCGACAACATTGTGGTAGGGGTTACCGGCTGAAGCACCTTCTGACCGCCCGATGCAACAGCACGCTCCACATAGAGCTTCTTCTCTACTGCCAACTCGCCGCCACGCGTCTTCACATCGGAGATCGGAGAGAGATACTGAGCATATACTGCGCCGTAGGCAATGCCGCCATCGGGCTTGCTCACAGTGATTTGACGGGTTTTCACTTCGGGCGCTCCTTCGGAGAAGCTCTCTTTGATGTAACCCAGCTCGGGGATGAGCGGACGGGCGTTCAACACCTTCTTATCTAACTTGATGGTGACCACACCATGCGAAGCAAGCAGGTCGCTACCCTGACAGAGCAGTGCATAAACCGCATCGGCTGTGGCTACGGGGGAATCCCACGAGGTGGTCTGCTTCTGCTTCAACAGCCAAATCTTCATCTCTTCGAGCAAAGCATCGTTGCCGCCCGCGATACGCAGGGCTTCCATCGTTGCTACATGGATAGATACGGGAAGCATCCCCCACAAGTAGGGCGTTTCGTTGAAGGAGAAGTAGGCACCGCGCTCGTCGGTCTGCACCAGATACTCCTTGAGGGAAGCGATCAGGGCGGTGGCTTCGGCAGTACGACCCGATTTCTGCAAGACAACCGACAGACGGGCTTTCATGTTTATATCGAGATTGCCCGGATGCTGCGACGTCTTGACGGCAAGGTCGAGGAAATAGTTGTAAGCCGGTTTGCTGTCAGCAGGAACCGTCTCGCCCGAAAGTGCAACGAGGTAGAGATAATTCAGCGCAAAAGAGGAAATCATAGTAAGCTCGCCACCCGACTTCAACGCTTTGCGCAGGCGGGTGTACTCCTTGTCTGCCTGATGGTGCAGGTAGCCGAAAGCCGACCTCTGCAAAGAGAGGGCATCGGAGCTGTTCTGCTCGCCCGTGAGAAGGGGCAAGCGGGTAAGCAGTTCGGTGATGTAAACGGTCATCGAACGACTGCCGGACATACCCTTGTACCAGCTCCACGAACCGTCGCCGCCCTGAAGCTCTTTCAGTTTGGTCAGGGCAGTGAAGGTGTGGTTCGACAGGGTGTTCACATCGAACAAGGTGGCAAGGCGCGACTGACGTTCGGCTTCAGTGGTCGCTTCGAGCAACCAAGGCGATTCTTCGAGGAGGATGTTCTTTACATCCTGATGCTTTTGCAGGGCGGAGAGGAAAGATTCTTTGGAACCTTTGCCGTCTTGAGCGCCTTCGCGGGCTTTCCAGCTATCCATCACGGCTTTGATGCGCGGCTGACTGTTGAGTATATGGGCTGCCACGACATCTGCGTAGAGAGCCGTTGCCCACGATGTGGCGTTTTCGTACTTGGGCTGGCTCAGCACAGGCAATGCCTGCACGGCAAGCCAGGCGGGGTTGCCGGTGAACTCAACAGTCAGGCGACGGTCGACGGCAGTGCGGCTGTTGCCGTTGAAAAGGCTGTCTAAAGAGAAGGTACGGGTCTGATTACCGCGGATAGGCAGGGTCAGGGTCTCGGTGAGATACTCCTTGTCGCTGAGAACAGGCAGCAGGTGTTGCTCGCCGTCGCCGAAGCTGCCGCCGTCGGCAAGGATGCGAACGCCCAACATTTCGTACTTATCGGTGGCAGTGAAACGGAAGGATACCGCACCCGTAGATCCTGCTTCCACTGCGAACGGTTGTTGCTGCGTACTGATCTCCTGATCGGTCAGCGGGTCGAAGAGAACCAGTTTTGCCTTACCCGAAACAGGCTTGCCCGTCAGGTTGGTGATGGTGGCAGCGATGCTCGTCACATCCCCTACTCTGACGAAGCGCGGTAGGTTGGGTTGCAACATGAAATCTTTGGAGGCAACGGCAGAGGCGGTCAACTGTCCGGTCAGCATGCCCCGGGTGTGCGCATAACCGCGGAAGTTCCAGCGGGTCAGGCTCTCGGGAAGGGTAAAGGAGATGCTCACCTCGCCTTGCGCGTTGGTACGAAGCCGGGGATAGAAAAAGGCGGTCTCGGAAAAGTTGGTGCGGAGAGCATCACGCCGGTTGTTCGTATCTTCTTTGACAGAGGGTGGGTCACCTGCGCTCATCGGTTGATGGTTTTCTTCCATTATATCGTCGCTGTTGGCTACGGCATCACTTGAGACAGACATTACTCTGGTTTGCGAAGCAACTCCCCGTACAGCCAAGGTCAGATTCTTCTTTACCGACATACCATACGCAGGTAGAACGTCTAATAAGAACATACTACGTAGCCCGTTCCCGTAGAAGCTGTCGTACACCAACGGATCGTATTTCCACGTTTTGGTTACAAATGAATGGTTCACATAGATGAAGAAGTTGTCGTCTGTTTGCCAAACGGCACGGGCTATCTCTTGGTTGTAACCTACTGTCAACCTTTGATTGTTCGGATAGAGTGCCTCTAACGAAGCATCATACATCACAGCCAGCAGTTCGGCATCGGCAGGAGTACCTTGCGGCGTGCCGACTGTCAGTCGCCACTCTTCGGTCTGCCCGGGAAGCAGTTTATCGCGGAAAACAGTCCATTTCATCGTCAGCTTCTTGTCGGATAGCCGTTTCTTCAACTGGAACTGCTGCGTATAAAGCTGTCCGTTCTTCACAAAGGCAAAGAGATACTGCACGCCGTCGCCATATTCAGCCTTATAAGGTACTTCAAAGCGGACAATACTGTCGGAGAGTTGCAACGTGCGGCTTTCCAAGCGTCTGTTGCCACAAAAGACATCGAGCAAAACATAGGCATCCTTGAAAGAGGTTCCAAAGCTGAACTGCGCCGGATGCGCGGCATCAAAACTACCGTCGCCAATGGTGTATGCCCAGATGTCCGACTTGGTTGTCGGGCGGTTGTCGCTATACGAGAAGAGTGCGAACTTTGTTTGGTATTCCGTATCTCTGCCTTGCGAATCTTTTGCTGTGAGCAGCAGTTCGTATGCGCCCGAAGGCAGTTGTGCCCACTCTTTCCAAAGTGTCTCTACATTGGCAGTGAAGCTTCCCGAGCGTTGCAGATGCGATGCGCCGTCGATGATTTGCGACAGTCGGTAGCTGCCGGTAACCGCCACCGGCTGCCCATTCAGGTTTTCGGCGTAAACGGTCAGGCGAATATCGTTATCTTTACAGATGCGTCCGCCGGTCTCCGAAGTGGAAAGCAACAGCGAGCGCGTACCTGCTGTGAGTGAAACGGAGGCGCTTTGTGTCTCGCCGGCTTGATTCGTCAAGGAGGTTTTCACCGTATAAGCGAAATAACCCCCTCCTACCAATTCTTTTTCACTGCCTGCCAGATAGAGAGGAATGACAAAGCTACCATCGTTTGCCGTTGTTACAGTGTCGGTTACAGAGTAGCTATTTAGGTTATCATGATATGTTCGGAAAAACGAGACGGTACGCAACACCGTATAATCCACTTTCTGCCCCGCTACCGGCACGCCGTTGTACGAGATGGCTTTGCCGCGCAGTTTTACGCTGTCGCCTATTTGATAGCTTGCGGTCAACGTATCGAACACCATTTCAAACGTAGGACGCTTGTAGGATTCTACTTGCACGTAAGCCGTACCTCGGGCAGGTACGGTAATCACATAGCGCCCGTTCAGACATGCCTCGGGCAATGTAAACGTTGTGGTAAACGACCCGAATTCGTTGGTGTGCACCTCCTTTTGGGCTATCTCTTTGCGGTTGACATCGCGCAGCACCACGTTGTGTGTTTGATGGGTGAGTACGCGTGCCGTATCGCCCGTTACTTCAAAATCTATACCTTTGACATAGATAGTTTGTCCCGGACGATAAATGGTGCGGTCGGTCAACAATTGCATGCGTTGCACCGGCGCTGTGTTGCCTCCCGTCCAATTGCGTCCACCATAATATATTGATTGTATGATGCGATCATCGCCCTTTTCGGCAGTCAGCGTGGTATATTTAGGGTTCCATACGGTAGATGCCCTCCCCTGTTTGTCGGTCATCAATTCATCTGCCGGCGCATCTCTCCGAATGAATTGCAGCAGCACATCGGGCACCGGCTGACCGCTACGTGCATCGACCACCTGCACTTCGATGTGCGCACCATCCCAGCCGATGGTCAGCACTTTGAGGCGGGTAATCTCCATCTCTTCGCCATCGTCGGGGTCTTCTTTCTCTGCCAACTTACTATCCGGAAGAATCTGAATCGAATAATCACCTGTTTTATCAGGCGCCACGACGCAAAGCAACGTATCCCGTACCATATAATTGGCAGGACGCGACAAAGCGAAGCGTTGCGACTTGGCGATGGTATAGGTATCTCCCTTTTCGCGCAGGAAGTTGAGCGTGAAACCATCGAGGTTGCTGTGTGTGACGTTCATTTTTACGCTGTCGCCCGGATAAACCCGTTCGTCAAGAGAGATCTCCAGATGTGGCTTCAGTATATTGTCGCGCGACTGGCGCAGCACATTGATTCGTTGGTATTTCGGGTAACGGGCAATGGCATCACTGCATGCCTGCAAACCCTCTTTGACCTTTTGGCGTTCGTAGAGATAGCCGACCTTTTCCAAATAGACTTCGGCACACACCTGACGTGCGCCATATCGGGCAATCAGGGTGTTCAGTGCGGCAAGATACGCCTCCGTTTTGAAACGGCTGTTTCTCAAACTGTCTAAGGTGAGGAGTATCACTGCATCTTCTTTGCCGGTCATTTGTCGATATTGCGCAATCGACCGGCTATAAATATCTGCTATACATTGGTTTATACTATCTGTTTCTGCCGATAGCACTTGGATGCTTTGCATGGCTTCTACGGCACGTCCTACTATCAGGTGATACAGGTCGTGCCCATAATAACGGCTCGATTCGCCTATCATCGTAAAGGGTACATATTTGCGTGTAGAGGTGTTCAGCAACGCATCCGGAGTTTCCAATGCCAAGCGGATATGCTTCTTTACCCGGTCGATGAACAGATTGGCGCTCCACTCACGCATGTCGGCAGGGATGTCGTTCCCGGCTACCTCCAAGGCAGCCCGTCGCAATAGCGTTCTGCTATTGCTGTTGGCATAATCGGCATACAGGCTTGCCAGCAGCGAGTGCAGCACAGCCCGGTCTGTCGGTTGTTGCGCTTGCTGTGCCCACTGTTCGAGGTTCTGCACACTCACATAAAAGCTGTCGGGGGTGAGACGCTCTTGCGATTCAGCCCGGCAGATGTAAGCTTTTAGCATCTGTGGAGTATTTTTCTCCTGCTCGCCTTTTTGAAATATTCGATGGGTGAGATCGACTACGGTCTGGGGCAAACCTTTCTGCTCGGCTTGTTCCACTTGCTTCCACAAGGCGTTGAACGACTGTGCATATACGGTCGTTGGCGCCCAAACTGCCAGCAAGACCATCGTGGATAGCTGCCGGAAATATCGCTGTATGCTTCTCATACTCTATTACTTTTGATGTGTTGGTTCTATCAATTTGTGCTTATTACAGCCACAAAGTAAGGCAATAATGTTTAATGATAAGCAACTTTTAAACGTAAATTGTGATTATACTTAGATGCTTTCACGAAATAGCTCCATGACATAACGCCCTCCATCTCCCCCATTTGGTTAATTATGTGTAAATCCCAATACCATGTATCTTCGCTACCGTGAATCGACACTATCTTTGTCAGCTTATTTATTCTTGTTAACGCTTATCCTTTATGAACAAGAGCTTTTTAATTAGTGTATTGTGTGGTGCACTGACTGTACAAGGTTTATACAGCCAGCCATTAAGTGGCTATTCGTATGGACAAACGAACGCCCCGACCGGAGCCGAGTGGGAATCGCCCGAAAACCTCGCATTGAACAAAGAACAACCTCATGCGTGGTTCTTTCCGTTTCAAGATGTGGAAAGTGCCCGCAAGGTGCTGCCCGAAAACAGCAACTATTGGCTGTCGCTCGACGGTGAATGGCGCTTCCACTGGGCACCCGACCCCGATTCACGACCCCAGACATTTTATCAGCCCGACTACGACGTCAGTGCATGGGACCTGATCCCGGTACCGTCGAGCTGGAACATCTACGGCATACAGAAAGACGGTAGCCTGAAGTACGGCACACCTATCTACGTCAACCAGAAGGTTATCTTTCAACACACGGTGGCAGCCGACGACTGGCGCGGGGGCGTGATGCGCACCCCGCCAACCAACTGGACGACTTACCAAACACGCAACGAGGTCGGCTCCTTCCGCCTCGACTTCTACCTCCCGCAGGAATGGGACGAACGCGAGGTGTTTATTAACTTCGACGGCGTAGATTCATTCTTCTATCTGTGGATCAACGGTCAGTATGTGGGCTTCTCCAAAAACTCACGCAACACGGCCTCTTTCAATATCACCCCTTATCTGCATAGCGGTACGAACATGGTAGCCGTCGAGGTCTATCGCAACTCCGACGGCTCTTTCCTCGAAGCGCAGGACATGTTCAGACTGCCGGGCATCTTCCGCACGGTGGCGCTATGTGCCGTGCCGAAGGTGCACATCGGCGACTTGGTGGTCGTCCCCGACCTGGATGCCAACTGCATCGACGGCTCACTGACAATCGACGCAACCCTCCGCAACTTAGACACAGATGTCGCCAGAGGATACAAGGTGCGCTATTCGCTCTATGCCAACCGGCTCTACTCCGACGAAAATACGCTGGTGTCGACACGCACATCGGCAGCAACGGAGAAGTTCGAAGTAGGTGAGACCACCCGCGTACAAACACGCTTCGACGTGAAAGAACCCCGCAAATGGTCGGCAGAAGAGCCTTATCGCTACACGTTAGTCGCAGAGCTGCTCAACAGACGGGGAAAGGTGGTAGAAACGACGTCGCTCATCACCGGCTTCCGCAAAGTGGAGATCAAGGATACACCGGCATCGAAAGACGAGTTCGGACTGGCAGGACGCTACTACTACATCAACAACAAACCCGTCAAGCTCAAAGGGGTCAACCGACACGAGACCAACCCCGCCGTAGGGCATGCCATCACCCGCCAACAGATGGAGGAAGAGATCAGGCTGATGAAACGTGCCAATATCAACCACGTGCGCAATTCGCACTATCCCGACGACCCGTATTGGTACTACCTGTGCAACAAATATGGCATCTATCTCGAAGACGAAGCCAACATCGAATCGCACGAATACTATTATGGTGACGCCTCTCTGTCGCACCCCGCCGAGTGGAGAGATGCACACGTTGCCCGTGTCATGGAGATGGCACATGCCAACGTCAACAATCCCGCCATCGTGATCTGGTCGCTGGGCAATGAGGCAGGACCGGGCAAAAACTTCGTCGCTGCCTACGAGGCGCTGAAAGCCTTCGACACGTCACGTCCCGTGCAATACGAACGCAACAACAACATCGTCGACATGGGCAGCAACCAGTATCCGTCGATTGAGTGGGTACGCGCAGCGGTACAAGGCAAGTCCGACCTCAAGTATCCTTTTCATATCTCGGAGTATGCACATTCCATGGGCAATGCCTGCGGCAATCTGATAGATTACTGGAACGCCATCGAATCGACCAACTTCATCTGCGGAGGCGCCGTATGGGACTGGGTAGACCAGTCGATGTACAACTACGACCGGCAGACCGGCATTAAATATCTGGCATACGGAGGCGACTTCGGCGACTTCCCCAACGACGGACAATTCGTGATGAATGGCATCGTGTTCGGCGACCTCACTCCCAAGCCGCAATATTACGAAGTGAAGAAGGTGTATCAACCGATTGCTGTCACGGCGACCTATCCCGACCAGGGAGTATTTACGGTTTTCAATAAGAACTATTTTAAAGACCTGAACGACGAGTACGTGTGGCGATGGGAACTCCATGAAGACGGCAAGTGTGTGCACACCGGCGAAACGAGCAACATCCACCTCGCACCGCGACAGCAAACGCACCTCACCATCCCTTACCACCGACTGCCTATCCCCCTACAAAAGGATCGCGAGTACTTCATAAAGATACAGTTTCTGCTAAAGGAGGATATGCCGTGGGCAGCGCAGGGCTACGTCATGGCAGAGGAACAGATGCAGGTTCGTCCTGCCGACGAACGCCCCCTACTCAACGCCCTCACGGCAGCGATCGGCACACCCGTAAGCTTCGCCCGCGCCCGGAGCGCCGATAAGAAGGAGTTGCCCTACATCACCGTAACAGGCCGAAACTTCGAGGCGCTGTTCGACACCCGTACCGGAACCATTTACCGTCTGACCTACGACGGAAACCTGCTGATAGCCGATGGCAACGGTCCCCGATTGGATGCCTTCCGCGCCTTCGTCAACAACGACAACTGGTGTTACCAACCGTGGTTCGAGAACGGACTGCACAACCTTCGACATCGGGCTACCGACAGCAGCGTCATGAAGGGAACCGGCGGCACGGTTGTGCTCAGCTTCACCGTAGAGTCGCAGGCGCCGAACGCTGCCCGTATTCTGGGAGGTACCAGTTCGGGCAGAAGCAGCATCGAGGAGCTGACCGACCAACCATTCGGCGCCAACGACTTTAAGTTTGTCACCCATCAGGTGTGGACGGTCTATCCCGACGGATCTATCGAGCTACAAGCTGCCATTACCTCCAATAAGCCCGACTTGGCACTTGCCCGATTGGGGTATGCGATGCAGATCCCCCGACGGTACAGCACCTTCAGCTATTACGGTCGCGGTCCGACAGGCAACTATGCCGATCGTAAGACCGGACAGTTCATCGAGCAGTATACCGGACAGGTAGCCGACCAGTTCGTCGACTTCCCCAAGCCCCAAGACATGGGTAATCATGAAGATGTGCGCTGGTGTGCGCTTACCGACGAGCGCCACACCGGAGCCGTATTCATTGCCACCGACCGCTTGTCGGTTTCGGCGTTGCCCTACTCGGCTACCGACCTGATACTTGCCTCACACCCCTATCAACTTCCACCTGCGGGCGACACGTGGCTGCATCTGGATGGCGCCGTGACAGGACTGGGCGGCAACAGCTGCGGACAGGGCGGTCCGCTGATGCCCGACCGCGTATTTGCCGATGCACACCGACTGGGATTCATCATCCGTCCGCTTATCAGGGGAGGGAATACGCCGTCGGAGGCTGCCCGCGTAGCTCCTGCCGGTGTGCTCCCTGCCGGCAAGGTCGCTTTGCGGCAATAATTCACTTTTACTACACACATATATATATATAATGGATGACATCAAAGATATTCCCTACGGAATCTCCGATTTTGAACAGATTATCGGTGATAACTACTATTTCGTTGACAAAACGAAGTATATCCCGCTGGTAGAGAAGTCGCTCCCCAACTTGCTGATGATTCGTCCGCGACGCTTCGGGAAGAGCTTGTTCGTAGGCATGCTTGGTGCTTACTACGATATTTTGCAGAAGCCCCGATTCGATGAACTATTCGGCAATCTGTGGATCGGAAAACATCCTACCAAGAACCAAGGGCGCTTTCAAGTACTCCGATTCGACTTCTCAAAAGTAGGCGGAGCCTCTTCGATAGAAGAACTTAAAGAGAGCTTCGATGACTATTGCGGCGGCATAGTTAATGATTTTGCAGATAAATATGCTGCGTTCTA
>JAISIN010000125.1 GCA_031262085.1 Prevotellaceae bacterium | reverse complement strand
TGCTCGATGCCGTAACGGGTAAAAAGCAACAGATGCAGACCGCGTCGCTTTATGTCGAAGACGATTGGACGCTGCATCCCCGATGGAAAGCCAACGTGGGGTTGCGTTATACGCTCTTCTTGGTCAAAGGGAAAACCTATCAATCGCTTGAACCCCGCCTTGCCCTGCGCTGGATGTTTGCCCCCAACATGGCATGGAAGGCATCCTACTCCGGCATGTCGCAAGGCATTCATCTGTTGAGCAGCAGCAATCTGGTGATGCCGTCGGACTTGTGGGTCGCCATCACGCAAAACACGCCGCCCATGAATTCCCATCAGTGGGCAGTGGGCTACAACTGGCAAATCACCCCTTCTGTGCTCTTCACGCTGGAGGGTTACTACAAAACGATGGACAACGTGTTGGAATACCGGGAGGGCAGTTCGTATATGAATGTCAATGCCGACTGGGAGAATCTGGCAGTCGCAGGCAAGGGACGTACTTACGGCATCGAGCTGTTGGTTCAGAAAAAGGTGGGCAAGACTACCGGATGGATCGGATACACTTGGGCGAAATCGTTGCGCACCTTCGATCGTTCCGGTCAGGAACTCAATGGCGGCAACGAGTTCTATGCCGGAAACGACCGGCGGAACAACCTGAACCTGGTCTTCTCCTATCGTTTCAATGCGCGCTGGGAACTGTCGGCGGCATGGACTTATCAAACCGGCAGACGCGGTATACTGCCCACCACGCATCTGTTCGGTGGCACTCCAAACGAATCCATTGGGTTTATAAGCAACACTTGGTCGTCAAATTTAGAGTGGGAACGGCAACAAATATTCGGTGTAGAGGATGATGAGAACACCCGCTTCCTACGTTATCATCGTTTTTACTCCTATCACGAGCGGAACGGATACAAGCTGCCGGATGTACACCGGTTGGACGTGGCGGTCAACTATTCAATCAAGCACCCTGTCGGGGAAAGCAAAATAGGATTGAGCATCTACAATCTGTATAACCGGCAGAACATCGCCAATGTGTACATCGGTTACGAGAACGTATCCCGCAGTTATGAGAACAGAACGATAGCGGTACTCAAAGGAGTATGCCCGTTCCCGTTTATGCCCTCAATCAATTACACCTTCAAATTTTGACAATATGAAAACCAAACATCTCCCTATTGCGCTACTTCTGCTACCGCTCTGTGTCGGTTGCGAAAAAACATTGCCTTTCGATAGCGGCAACACCCTGACCGATGGAATTTGCATCAACGCGCTGGCAACGCCCGACACGGTATTGACCGCATTTTTGTCGCGTGCCTCTCTCTTTACGGACTTGTCGCCAATTCATGAGTCTGAATACCGTCGCACCATGAAGTATGGCGTCGCTATTGATTCTTCCTTTTATCGCTATTTTCAGCGGGAGCTTTTGGCAGATGCCGACCTGCAATTTTCCGTCAACGACGGCAGCTATCAATCGATGACCTATGTGGATTCACTCTTCCATTATGTGAGTAGCTATACGCCGAAAGTGGGCGACAAGATTCTCTTTCGGGCGCAAAGAGAATCCTATCCGGAACTATCGGCTGAGACAACCATCCCCCGGATCGTGACGCCTGAGGTGGTCGGTCATGAACGGTACTACGATGAAAACAAGAGCCGTTACAATGAAGATCAGCGTAATGATTATGCGATTGACTGGATAGCCCAAGATACCATCATGCGCCTCACGCTCCGACTGACAGATCCCGCACACGAGCGAAATTACTACCGGCTGAAAGTACGTAGCATAGGCGAAAACCCTTCTGGTTTTCTTCGCGACAGCACTTCAACCCATGTGTTCAACGACATCTATACTTCGGACGATGTGATTTTTATAGACAACACCCAACCAGAGATTCACGACGGATGGCCTGCCAACTTCTCCAATGTGTTCGACGACCATCTGTTCGACGGACAATCATACACTTTTTCCGTCGAAACACGTATGCGTGCCGGACGGAATCAGCGCGTGGTGATAGAGTTGCAATCGCTCACTCCCGATTTATACTACTATTTGAAGTCGGTGATGATCTACCGGGCTACGGATCAGGATGCCTATACCGAAGCCATTCGATTGCACTCCAACGTCGTCGACGGCTGGGGCATTGTGGGCGGATTGAGCAGTGAGAAGATTGTCGTGTGGTTTTGAACGGTGCGCAGCCTAATTATCCATTGTCCATTGATTAATCGCCGGCAAAAGTCGTTAACGATTCAGGTACTTGTTTAACGTGGGGGCTGCCTGCATGCTACTTGGACGCGGGGCATTCATCTCGACCAACTTGCCGCTTCTGTCGAATACAAGGTATCGCGGAATGTAGTGCAGGCCTATCTGATCCAAGAACTTGCTGTTCGTGGAGTTTTGGATGAAGTAATTGGTCGACAGCTTGGACAGTCCCTCCCGACGGGATGCTTTTTGCCACTCCTCTTCGTGGTCTTTCCACGCAAGATACACAAAGACGACATCTTGCCCGTCGAACTGCTTCCGCAGCTCGGCGGCGGGGGGCATCTCCGAACGGCAGGGCACGCACCAGCTTGCCCAAAAGTCAATGTAAAGCACCTTTCCTTTGTATTGGTCAAGCAACTGCTGTAGGTGGGTGGTGTTACCTTGCATATCCTCTAATAGCAGTTGATTGACATCTGCCGACAAGTTGTATTGTTCGACAATTTTTCGGAACCGAAGGCTGTCGTGGGTCACTGCCACGTATTTCTTCAGATACGCGTCAATCTCTTCAGCCGAGAATTTTTGGGCGATTTCGTCGATACAACGCGCCAATAAGAACTGTTTGGTGCGCGGTTGAAACGACCTTTTTGATACTTCATCAAATGCTTGTAGCCAGTCGGAATAGCTTCCTCCGCCTCCGCTTGTATTTTCACGAATCAACGGAATATGTTTGAGGAAGTACCACATATACTCATCCAGATACTCGTAATACGACGGATAGCGGAATTTGTCGTCCGTCATCTCGCCCTCCATCCGCTCATAGTAGATGCTGTCTTTATTCAAAATCCTCTCCGAGAGAAGCTGCTTCAATCGGAGATAATAGTGGTAACGCTCATACAGCTCGTCCGATAGCCATTCTCTCTGCTTGTAGAGGCGGATGGTATCCATGTATGCCTTTTGATAGTCGTCAAACCTCAAAATAAGCGAATCCATCGGGCAGTAGTCTAACAAAAATCTTCCGCCCCACTCTTGTGTTCGCAGATAATCGGCACTGTGGGCAATATGTATGAGTATGTCGTCTCCCAAGCAGGTAGAGGCTTCCAGATTCAAGTGCGTGCGTTTTTGGCGCATCCGGTAAGGGATGTTATAGATTCGGTCTCTTTGGGGGTGATGCTTACTCGCTATCAAGGGATAATCCAAGCTATCCATCGTTACGGTTATCGTATCTCCTTTTCGCAACGGGTAGTAGATATATTCGTGGTTACGATAGCTGAGCGCCAGCTCCACGAAGCTGTTCGGGCAATCGAGGCGCAGCGTATCTCGCATGACATTGGGATAATAAGAGACCCCTATCCCATCCCGACCGACGAACAAGACCTTGGGTATATCCTCACGAAATGCACCCGACGGTCTGCTCCACGCTTGTGGATTGTATGCATCAAAACAAACCACCACATGGGGGTCGACGGTCGTTTCTTTTACGTGGCTCCCGTCATTGCATGAATACAATAGAAAGGGAACAAAAATATAGGGAAATGCTTTTGTTTTCATACGTATCGTATTTACATAGATTCAATTAATCGCCAGCATCTCTTCGATATAGTCGCGTGTATTGCTTAGGCGGGGAATCTTGTGTTGTCCGCCCAGCTTGCCTTTCTGCTCCAGCCAGTCGTGGAAGAGTCCGGTGCGGGCAACGATGAGTTCGGGCGGTTGGAGGGCAAGGTTGTTTTGACGTTTGGCTTCATAGTCGGAGTTGACCGCTTTGAGGGTGTCGTCGAGCACGCGGACGAAGAGGGCGAGGTCGGAAGGCATCTGCACAAACTCTATCAGCCACTGATGACGGCACTTACCGGTCATATCCATGAAGACGGGAGCTGCCGAATAGTCGGACACGAGCGCACCCGTCGCCTCGCATGCCTTTGCCAATCCACGCTCGGCATTGTCGACTATCAGCTCTTCGCCAAAGGCGTTAATGAAGTGCTTGGTGCGTCCGGTGATAACAAACTTATAGGGGTTGCGCTGTGTAAACCGCACCGTGTCGCCAATCATGTATCGCCACAATCCGGCGGAGGTGGAGATAACTACGGCGTAGTTCTTACCTACTTCGACCTCTTCCAGACAGCAAGCATGCGGATGCTCTTTATCGACCTCTTCGAGCGGTACAAACTCGTAGAAGATGCCGTAGTCTATCATCAGCAACATGGCAGGGTCGGAGAAGTCGTTTTGCGTACCGAAGTAACCCTCGGAAGCATTGTAGGTCTCTACATAGTGCATGCGCGGCGAACGAATCAACGACTTGTATTGCTCGCGATACGGGGTAAACGCCACACCTCCATGAAAGAAGACTTCCAAGTCGGGCCATACCTCGTCGACAGAACGTTTGCCCGTCTTTTCAAGAATATGATTGAGCAACACCAGCATCCACGACGGCACCCCCGACAGGTTGGTGACATGGGCAGCGATGGTACTGTTGGCTATCGCCTCCATCTTCGCGCGGAAGTCGCTCATCAGGGCAATCTTCTTACCGGGCACACGGATAAGGTTAGCCAGCGGATGGATGTTTTCTATCAAGATGGCAGACAAGTCGCCCACCAGCGATTGTCGCGAGTTGAGGTTAGGAGCATGGCTACCGCCCAGAATAAGCCCCTTTCCGGAGAAGAAGCGGCTTTGCGGATTGAGTGACAAGTAAATAGTAACGGCATCTACACCGCCGCGATAGTGAGTGTCGTGCAACGATTCGCGGCTGACGGGCAAGAACTTACTTTTGTCGTTGGTAGTACCCGACGACTTGGCAAACCACCGTATCTTCGATGGCCACAACAAATTCTGCTCGCCCTTACGCAGACGTTCTACGTAAGTTTTTATCTCCTCATAAGTCTGTATGGGCACGCGTTCTCTGAAAGCATCATAGCTGTTGAGGTCACGATAGTGATACATTCGACCCCACTCAGTATGTGCGGCTGTACGCAACAAACGGCTTAACACGTTCGACTGCAATTCTCCCGGTAAATCGGCGTAGTGTGCTATTTCCTTCATACGCGAAGCAAAACAGACCTTATTCAATAGTGTAGTGACATTCATTCTATTTGGATTACTACTTTTGGGTGCGCAAAAGTACGCTTATTTATCGGCTTCTCATTTCCTTTTATCTTTTTTTCATACCTTTGCTTCCAATTACCACACTATTCAATCATTCATCGATAAACTGTACCACGTATGCGAATCGCTATTCTCACTTCCGGCGGCGATTGCCCCGGCATCAACGCCACCATCAGGGGCGTGTGCAAAACTGCCATCAACCATTACGGCATGGAGGTATTGGGCATTAAAAACGGCTTCCAAGGGTTGCTTACCCGCGAAGCCGAGTTGCTCACAGACAAGGCACTCTCGGGCTTGCTCTATTTGGGAGGCACCATTTTGGGTACGTCGCGCGAGAAACCGTTCAAGAAGGGAGGCATCATGCCCGACGTAGCAGATAAACCGGCGCTGATCGAAGAGAACATGCGCCAATTAGGCATCGACTGCTTGGTGTGCATCGGTGGAAACGGCACGCAGAAAACAGCTGCCAAGCTCGCAGCAAGAGGGATAAACGTGGTGTCGGTACCCAAAACCATCGACAACGACATCTGGGGAACCGATTTCTCTTTCGGCTTCGACTCGGCAGTAAACATTGCTACTGATGCCATAGACCGGCTGCACTCTACTGCCAGCTCGCACAGACGGGTGATGGTGATCGAAGTGATGGGACACAAAGCCGGATGGATCGCACTCTACTCGGGCATGGCAGGAGGAGGAGATGTGATTCTCATCCCCGAAATACCTTACCATATCGAGAATATCGCCCAAACCATACTCAACCGTCTCAAAAAAGGAAAGCCCTACTCTATTGTGGTAGTGGCAGAAGGGATAGAGACCGGAGACAACAAACGGGCTGCCCTGCACATTGCACAGGAGATTGAGTATGCCACCGGCATCGAAACCCGCGAAACGGTATTGGGATATATTCAGCGGGGAGGCTCCCCCACCCCATTCGACCGCAACCTTTCTACACGCATGGGCGGACACGCTACCGAACTGATTGTGAACGGCTCGTTCGGACGCATGGTGGCGCTGGTGGGCGACAAGATCGATTCTATCGCACTGGATGAGGTGGCAGGGAAGCTAAAACTGGTAACCGAAGAGCACGACTTAGTTATCCAAGGACGAAGAATGGGTATCTGCTTCGGATAAAACATCGACTTCGGAAACAACCTCTTCGACCTCGGAGGCAGCCACTTCGGAAACATCGGCTTCAACCACTGCCGGCTGACGGTTCTGTTCTTTAGCCAAAGCAATCTCTTTCCGGAAAAACTCATCGCCCTTTATCTTTCGCACAGCTGCATGAGCTGCGTTCTGCTGCGATTCCTTCTTGGAATAGCCGGTACCTTTGCCTGCCGACAACCCTTCGATGTGTATCTCGGTATGAAACATGGGGTTGTAATCCTTGTCGTACTTCTGCTCGATAAGTTCGAAAGAGACTTCGTATTTGTTCTTCTGGCTCCACTCGATGAGCTTCGACTTGAAGTTGACCTCTTTGCGCGACATCTTATCTAAATTGATGTGCTCCTTGAATATCTTCTCTTCCAGAAAACGCTTGCAGTCGTCATATCCGCGGTCTAAGTAGATGGCGCCGATGAATGCCTCGAAGGCATTGCCATACATGTAGCTGTTGTGCGACGACGAACGGGTGGAATACTTCACCAACTTGTCGAGACCGATCTCGACAGCCAGCTTGTTGAGTGTTTCGCGCTGCACAATCTTGGAGCGGGTATTGGTAAGAAACCCTTCACGACGCCCTTCGAAATGACGATAGACTATATCGCCTACGGTAGCATCCAGAATGGCGTCGCCCAAAAACTCCAACCGTTCGTTGTTGATGGGGCGTCCCTTCTCCGAGCGAACCGCCGACGACTTGTGCAGCAATGCCTGCCGGTAAATCTCTATATTACGCGGATAAAAACCCATAATCCGGTAAAAACAAAGATAAGACTCCTTATCCTTGCGGAACGGAAGCCTTATCGTATCTATCAGGTTACGTAACATACGTAAATAGTGCCTGCTTTATTCTACATATTTTTTGAAAATAACACAGGCATTGTGTCCTCCGAAACCGAATGTGTTCGATAACGCCACGTTTACTTCGCGCTGCTGCGCTTCGTTGAACGTGAAGTTCAGCGTATAATCGATCTCCGAATCATTATCACCTTCTTCATGGTTGATGGTTGGTGGAATGATGCCATGTACGATAGCCAGAATGGAAGCAATGGCTTCGACAGCGCCTGCTGCGCCGAGCAGATGTCCGGTCATGGACTTGGTAGAGCTGATGTTCAGCTTGTAAGCATGCTCACCAAACACCTTCTGAATGGCTTTTACCTCCGACAAGTCGCCTACCGGTGTAGAAGTACCGTGTACGTTGATGTAGTCGATCGCTTCAGGCTCCATCTCCGCATCTTCCAAAGCATTGCGCATCACCAATATAGCACCCAACCCTTCGGGATGCGAAGCGGTGAGATGATAAGCATCCGCCGACATGCCCACCCCGGCTACCTCCGCATAGATGCGGGCACCGCGTGCACGGGCATGTTCCAACTCTTCGAGGACAAGACATCCGCCTCCTTCACCCATCACAAAGCCGTCGCGACTGGCGCTGAAGGGGCGCGAAGCCGTTGCGGGCGAATCGTTGCGGGTCGAGAGGGCATGCATGGCATTAAACCCCCCTACTCCACAAGCTGTGATGGCTGCCTCCGAACCTCCGGTGACAATAGCGTTGGCTTTACCCATACGAATCAGGTTGAAAGCATCGGCTATGGCATTGGTCGAAGTGGCACAAGCTGAACAGGTGGCATAGTTGGGACCATGAAAACCGTACAAAATGGAAATCTGACCGGCAGCAATATCCGAAATCATCTTAGGGATAAAGAAAGGATTGAATTTCGGACCGTTGGCATGGTTGACGGCGTAGTTGCCCGACTCTTCCTCGAAAGTACGAATACCTCCGATACCGGCGCCGAAGATGACGCCAATGCGGGTCAAATCTTCTTTTTCGACATCAAGACCGGAATCGCCTACGGCTTCTTTAGCTACGGCAATGGCAAATTGCGTGTACAGATCCATCTTACGCGCTTCCTTACGATCGATATATTTAGTAACGTCGAAGTCTTTGACTTCGCAGGCAAATTGAGTTTTAAACAGGGACGCATCGAAATGAGTAACAGGTCCCGCACCACTTACTCCATGAATCAAATTCTCCCAGAATTGGGGAATGTTGTTACCCATGGGGGTTACTGCTCCGAGACCTGTTACTACAACTCTTTTTAATTCCATATGAGAAAATGGGGGATGTGAGGAGTGATTACTTAGCGTGCTCTTCGATATAAGCGATCGCATCGCCCACAGTACCGATTTTCTCTGCGTGATCGTCGGGGATAGAGATGCCAAACTCTTTTTCGAATTCCATGATAAGTTCTACGGTGTCAAGAGAATCAGCCCCCAAATCATTGGTAAAGCTTGCTTCATTGGTAATTTCAGACTCTTCGACACCCAGTTTGTCGACGATAATCGCTTTCACTCTTGATGCAATTTCAGACATAATCTTAAGTTTTTAATTAATAATTAGCTTTATTTCTTTAATTTTGCGGGGGCAAAGGAATAGATATTTATTGTTACTCGCAAATATTTAAAGAACAAAATGCTGTATTTTGCACATTTTTCACAGAAATGTGCACAAAAAGAGGCTTATTAAGGCAATTATTACCGTATGAACATAGCAATTTTAGCATCCGGCAGTGGAACGAATGCCGAAAATATCATTCGATATTTCCAAGAGAAAAGGAGTGGCTCGCAAGTGAGCTTGGTAATCACCAATCGCCGACAGGCCATGGTAAGAGAGCGAGCTGCCGGGTTGTCGGTGCCTTGTCTCTACTTTCCTAAAGAGGAGTGGAGTGGGGGAGAAGCCGTATTGACCACCCTGCGTGCACATCACATTGATTGGGTGATTTTGGCAGGATTCCTGTTGCGCGTGCCTGAATCGATATTGAATGCTTATCCCGACCAAGTGATAAATATTCATCCGGCGCTTTTACCCAATTATGGTGGTAAAGGCATGTATGGTGATCGGGTTCATGCGGCGGTTATTGCCGCCCACGAAAAAGTGAGCGGCATCACCATTCATTATGTCAATGCGCAATACGACGAAGGTGCTATCATCTTTCAGGCAACCTGTCCGGTCTTACCCGAAGACACACCGCATACACTGGCGCAACGCATTCATATACTGGAATACACCTATTTCCCGCAAACAATAGAAAAGGCTATTGCTTCCCTTCGTAACGGGTAGTTCTCACGCAAGTGCTCAAAATTGTCGGGACAGGTTTTTAATGCCGCACTGTCTATGCGCGGATCGTATATCTTCAGATAGGCTTCTGTCGGCGAAGCGGCTACAATAACCGGATGCGCCGGTGCAGGAGGTTCTATATGATAGTCGGTCTGTATGCCGAAATGACTACAGAGTGCATCGAGCGCCATACGGGTGGCATTGGCTTTGCCGTCGGCAGAGTAACCGGCGATGTGGGGCGTACCTATATATACCTTATTTAATAAGGTGAGGTCGGGATGGGGTTCGTGCTCCCATACATCAATGACAGCATCCGAAACAATTCCGTTGCCAAGCGCTTTCAATAAAACATCGGTGGCTACTACTTCGCCCCGTGAAGTATTGATAAGTATCGGGCGACGCTTGAGCATATCGAACAAGGCATGGTCGCACAAGTGATAGGTACAATACTGCCCTTCATTATATAACGGTACGTGAAAGGTGATGATGTCGCACTGTGCAGCCAAGGTTTCCAGAGAGCAGAACAGGCTGCCTCCTTCGCGGGCAGCACGCGGAGGGTCGTTCAGTAAAACACGCATGCCGAGGGCGCGGGCGGTTTCGGCTACTGCACTGCCTACATGCCCTACACCTACAATGCCCAGCGTGGTCTCCGACAATCGTTTACCTTTCTCCTGTTCTAAAAGCAAGAAGACCGATTGCATGTATTGCGCCACAGAAGTTGCATTACACCCGGGTGCATTGCTCCACCTAATGCCTGCTTCGCGACAATATGCCGTATCAATATGATCGTAGCCGATGGTGGCAGTCGCTATGAACTGTACACGACTATGCTCAAGTAATTGCCGGTTGCAACGGGTACGGGTACGGACAATCAGGGCATCGGCATCAGATACTTGCGAGGCAGTAATCTCGGCGCCCCTGACATATACTATTCGATCGGTTATCTGCTGTAAAGGTTCCCTGATATAGGGAATCTTGTTGTCGACTACTATTTTTAAAGGATGATGAATCAACGGCATCTTTCATTAATATGAAGTACTTACGGAAAATCCGGCTGCCCTTACCAAAGCGGCAATGCGGTCAAGCTCTTCGGGTGTTGCCTTACGCAAATATTCGTCGGGAGTGTCGCGGTCGATGGTGTAAATCATCACTTGCGAGGGTGCAATCTCTTTAATAGCTTCCAGCCAAGGAAGTACATAGCGGTCGGAGGTATTGTCGACATCGGTTCCTTGAAAAGTACCTTTCATAAACATGGTCTGAATGATGCATCGACCCTCAAAACGCTTCAACCGGTGAATCATTTCACTGACAGAATAGTGTCCGTTGGGACGGTCGACCAAGCGAATATACTCCTCGTCTACAGTATCGAGCTTCAAAATATTATGGTCGACCTTATTGAGAGCATCGAACACGGCAGGACGGTATATCTGTGTGGCGTTGCTTAACACACTTACTTTGGCAGCGGGAAAATAACGGTTGCGCAATGCCAGTGTGTCGTCAATAATTTCAGGAAACAGAGGGTGCATCGTAGGTTCGCCATTGCCGGCAAAAGTAAGTACATCGGGAGCAAGACCATTCTGCTGCATCTCTTGTAAACGAGCTTCGAGAGTAGTACGCACAGCTTCACGCGAAGGGAGTTTGCTCTTTGTACGACGGTCGCCGTTAAAACCACACTCGCAATAGATGCAATCGAACGAACAGAATTTACCGTCGCCCTGCAATAAATTAATGCCCAGCGAGACACCCAATCGACGCGAATGTACGGGACCAAATACGGGAGAAGAAAATAGAATAGACATATTATTGTTTTTAAAATGGCGCGAAGATAACTTAAATAATCTGGTTGTAACAAAATTGTTCGAGTTTAATTGTACTTTTGCGTTCTTTTAAAAGCAATATGAACGCTTCGAATCATCTTAAAAGATGTCTGCTACCTTTCTTTCTTTTTACAACAACACTTTTGTGCACAGCACAAGAGACGAAGAAAGAGGGCTATCTTGTAGCCGTAACGGCATACAAGGGTGATTCTATTCTTTCAATAAACTTACCAACCGTCTATATATTCAAACCGCTTATCTTTAAAAACAAACGGCAACAGCAGCGATACAACAAACTGGTACGCGACGTGAAGAAAGTGTTGCCTATATCGAAAGAGGTGAACCGTGCCGTCATAGAGACTTACGAATACCTGATGACGCTGCCTACCGAAAAAGAACGCAATGAACACATCAAACAGGTAGAAAAAGGATTGAAGAAACAATATTTGCCGGTAATGAAACGGCTCACCTTCTCGCAGGGTAAGTTGCTCATCAAACTGATAGACCGTCAAAGCAACCAAACTTCTTATGAGTTGGTGAAAGCTTTTATAGGTCCTTTCCGTGCAGGATTATATCAAGCTTTTGCTTCGCTGTTTGGCGCTAGCTTAAAAAAAGAGTATGATGCCGAAGGAGAAGACAAACTGACCGAACGGGTTATTCTATTGGTGGAAAACGGGCAGCTATGACATCAACTGCTTTGCCATTTCCCAAATAACAATACCGGCAGCCACCGACACGTTTAACGAATGCTTGGTCCCGTATTGAGGTATCTCAATACAACCGTCGCAATGGTCTACTACCTCCTGTTGTACCCCTTTCACTTCATTCCCAAGTACAACGGCATATTTCTTATCTTTATCAAGTGCAAAGGTGTTTAACATCATACTCCCTTCAACCTGTTCGACGGAATAAACCATATAACCTGCTTTTCTGAGGTTATCAACAACTTCGACAGGGTTATGCACATACTTCCAGTCGACAGTCAATTCGGCACCCAAAGCCGTTTTGTGCATTTCGGTGTGAGGTGGAGTAGCGGTAATACCGCACAGATAAACACATGCTACCCTGAAAGCATCGGATGTACGAAACACAGAACCAATGTTGTGCAAGCTTCGCACATTGTCGAGTACTACAATCAAAGGTATCTTCTCTGCTTCTTTAAATTGTTCGGTAGTGATACGATGCAATTCGGTTATCTTTAACTTACGCATAATCGTGATAGGTTTACGGCGCAAAAGTACCTTTTTTCGTTTATAACCCGGTTGATAATCGTTGAAAACTTGTCGATAGAAAGAGGATACAAAATTAAAACTTACTGTTGCACAACTCAAAACAATCGATATATCTCTGCCGGATTGAACAATCCAAAAAAGATAGCACAAGCTTTCAGACTTCTATAAACACACTTTTTAGCCTTTATACAATGGTTGATAACCCTAAAGTTTTTAACTTTGCCGCTTATAAACAAGTGGTTAATAGAAAAGTAAAACAGGTTAAATATCAAGCTATAAGAAACTTTTCGACTGGTTGATAACGTTATTACAAAGCAAAGTGATAGACTAATATCTTCTTGTGCAAGAGAAAAGTTATTTCTTTATCCACACTATTAACAGGCTATAATCACTAACAGATATTTTAAAATTAAAAAAGAAATATATTATAATTATGAGTGAACTGACAACTGCTATCGAGCAACTGAAAAGAGATAAAAATGCCATTATTCTGGCGCACTATTACCAGACAGGTGATATACAAGACATTGCCGACTTTGTAGGCGATAGCCTTGCACTTGCACAATGGGCAGCTAAAACCGACGCCGACATGATTGTGATGTGCGGCGTTCATTTTATGGGAGAAACAGCTAAAATATTATCGCCCGACAAGAAGGTACTGGTACCCGATTTAGCAGCGGGTTGTTCGCTGGCTGACAGTTGTCCTGCCGACAAGTTTGCACAGTTTGTCAAAGAGCACCCCGACCATACGGTTATATCTTACGTTAATACCACAGCTGCCGTTAAAGCGGTAACCGATGTGGTGGTTACTTCTACCAATGCACGGCAGATAGTAGAAAGCTTTCCCAAAGATGAGAAGATTATTTTCGGTCCGGATAGAAATCTGGGAAATTATATCAACTCTGTTACCAACAGGCAAATGTTGCTGTGGAATGGCGCCTGTCACGTACACGAACAGTTTTCGGTTGAAAAGTTGGTCGATTTGAAAAAGGTATATCCCGATGCGGTAGTGCTGGCGCATCCTGAATGTAAGAGTGTAGTACTAAAGATGGCAGACTTTATAGGCTCGACGGCTGCTTTGCTCAAGTATGCCGTCAACAGCGATAAAAAAGAGTTTCTGGTAGCAACCGAATCGGGTATCTTACACGAGATGCAGAAGAAGTGCCCCGATAAAACTTTTATTCCCGTTCCGCCCAATGATAGTACATGTGCATGCAATGAATGTAACTTCATGCGTTTGAATACGATGCAAAAACTATATGATTGCCTTATAAACGAATCGCCGGAGATCGTAGTCGATGAAGTTATTGCGGCGAAAGCAGTAAAGCCTATTCAACGTATGCTGGAGATTTCGGCAGCGTTGGGGCTTTAAATAAGAACGACCGTTCTACACTTTGGAATGTATCTTATCTTATAAAGGCAATCTTGGTCACTACTCCCTCTTTTCCTTCACGGTCTGTTGCCAGCACCATATAGATGCCGGTAGCTACCCGTCGCCCTTGGGGGGTACATCCGTTCCAAGTGAATTGTCCGCCGAGCGAACTTCCTTGATAAACGAGATGTCCGGCGGTATCGATTATCTTTACGTCGCTGTCGTACACCAATCCGGTGATAGTGATAACACCGTTATAATCGGGGCGCACGGGGTTTGGATAGGCGCGTACATCTGCTCGCTTGAAACTTTCGGCAGCGTTGGTAGCATCGCTTTGATAGGCGACTAATCCGTGGGTGGTTCCGATAAATACTTGTCCGGTACGTGGGTAGATGGCAATAGATTCGATGCTGTTGGAAGGTAGGGGAGAGTTCTCCGCCGTAAAGTGATGAATCGTTTCCTGTCCGTCGGCGCTAAGCAGGTAGATGCCATTGTTTGAGGTACCTATCCACTTGCGATTTCCGCCATCTACTGCCAAGGCATTGATAGATTCATTGATGAGCAGAAAGTCGGCAAGGTTACTGCCGTCGTTGCGTGGAACTTTGATTTGTGTACAGTAAAAGTTGTCGTCGAAGAAGCGTTCGGGTGCATGGAGTACCAACGGACCTTTGTTGGTGCCTATCCAAATGGCTCCTTCTTTGTCTTCGGTTATGCAGTAGATAGCTAACTGTTCGAGTAGCGTGCCTTCCTGATTGGTGAAGCGGGTGATAAACCGATGTTGGTCGTCGGTAGTATCTTCTAAGGTATTTGCATAGTCGAGACAGAACAGTCCGCCCGATTCAATCCGCGAAGAGGTTGCCCACAATCTGCCGCGTCGGTCGAAGATAGTTCTGCCGAAATTGCTTGCTTGGGTTATTTCGGGATAGTAGAGGCTGACCCATGTACCGTCACTTTTTAATATGGTAACGGCGTGTTGAGCTTCGCTGCTTACCATCCATAGGTTGGCTTCGCAGTCGTAAATCAATCCGTTTACACGTACATAATTTGGAGCATATAATTCATTGGGAAGTGCACTTTCCAACGGGGAATTGTGCATGCTGTACCAATTAACAAATTCGCCGTTGCGAAACTCATAGATTCCTTCGCCTGCCGAAGCTGCAAAGTGGTGTGTATCGTCGTTTGGGTCTTGTGCTACGCAGTTGATATCTTGATAAGCATAGCCAGTTTGTTGACTGATACCGGTCTCTTGAAAGTTATTCCATGTATTGTTTTCGAAGATCATAACGGTGCCCGGACGGAACAATCTGTTGGCTACATGTCCACCTCCGGCAACCAGCAGACGTTCGTTTATAAAATTAAGATAGTAAGGATAGTTGCGAATGGGGCTATCGGGTAAGCTTTCTTCGGGCACTTCGCTTTTAAAAGGTACGTCTTTGTATTGTTCAATGAACTGTGAAGCATCGTCTTGTACTTTTTTCCAGTTGTTCTTATCTAACAGATTGCTTTCGAGTGATCCGGCATAAAGTCCGTTACGGGTAGCAGCATATAGTTGATTGTCTGCTACGTTACAAGCCGACACTTCGTAATCGAGCATATAATAGTTGCTTATTTCTATCTTTTTCAGATTGATGACAAGAATACCCGATGCGGTGGCAAGATAGGCATATTCATTGTGGAAGCAAACTTGATTGACGGTTTTCGGTTGCGTGATGCTTTTGTTTTTGTAGTCGGGCAGGTTGTATACAGTTTCTTCATTGACCAGTAAATCGATATTTGCATTGTCGTAGACTATTATAAGTGTCTTGTATGTTTGTGCGTAAGCCATGAAAGCAATATCGGTATCGCTTAGTGGTGCCGACTTGTAGAAGGTACGTATTTCCGTATCTTCTTTATCGTAAGAATAGAGATCTTTGTTGGCAACAACATACAACCGGCTCCCTATAACTTCGCTTCTGGTAGGATGGTGATACGACAGATAGCTTTGCCACGTACCGACAGCATGTTGTGCTTGCAGGTAAGGGATGGATAAAAGCGATAGTACATATAAAATATATATCTTTTTCATTACGTCTATACCTATTAATATATGATTAGTTACTTATAAAAAGTACACAAAAGTAGTATGAAGTAATCGATCGAGCAAGAATATGAATGATTTTACTAAAATTGTCTTACTCAAAGCATACATATCGGCTGATTCGTTCTAATTCTTCTGGCGTAAACTCTTCATAAAGCGCAAATGGTTTCATGCTTTTGATAGCACCGTGTTTTTTTCGGTATTCTACCATGGCACGCGCCTGATAGAAGTTAATATAGGGATGTGTCCGCAGTCGTTCTATACCTGCCTTATTCAAATTGATGCGTTGGATAGCGGTGTCCGAGACTGTAAACCACTTTTTCAACAGGCTATCGTTCAGGTGTATCTCGCGCAGTTGTTCTGTTTGGTAATAGCCGCCTAACTGTTGTCGGTACGCAATGATGCGGCGGGCAATGCCGCTACCGATGCCGGGAATCTTTTTTAATTCGGTGGTATCGGCGCTATTCAGATCGATAAGAGTACCTTCGGAATATTTTTCTATGATTTCCCTTGGGGGCGTAGGTGTATAGAGCGATGGTGTAGAATCACTACGCGTTATATATAGATACGGTGCAAGCGTTTGATACCTTTCTTCATCCATGCCATATATCTTTTTGAAATCTTCCGGTTTTCTAAACTTTCCCCCTTTCGCACGATAGCGCAGTATATTTCGTACCATCCAAGCAGGTATTCCCAAACGACCAAGCGATACGGAATCGGCATTGTTCGGATCGAAAGGAGCAAGTATCGGCGCTTTCTTGGGTTGATATGAGTAGACCGACTGGTAGCTTTTTTTCTTTCCTTTTTCTACTCTTTGCACGGAATCGGCAAAAGATCGGAAGGCTGCCTCTTCTTCGGGAGAAACAACATCCTTTTTGCTTTGCCGATAGGATAACCAACCGTTAGCAAGCATAATCAGTCCGATGAGCGCAATCAACAGCAATATTCCGCGCCGTTGATTGCGCGTGTAGTATAAAAACTCTCTCATGTGCAACAGAATGTTACAGTAAACCCAGCTCGTTGGCAAAGATGCACACAATAGCTATCGGAGCCAAAAACTTTAATATAAACACAATCAATTGATAAATCGGCAGTCGGAGTGTACCACCGTTGGTGAGTTCACTGCGTACCACGTTCTTGTCGAGATACCATCCCACAAAGATGGAAATAAAGAATCCGCCGACAGGAAGTAATACTTTAGCAGTGATATTGTCGAACAGATTGAACAGGGTAAAACCGAATATAGTCATATTCTTGCCTACTCCCAGCGACAAGGAGCACAACGTTGCCAAGATGATACAGGCAGTAGTAACCCATGTTGCTGCCCGCTTGCGGGTCAATCTGTAGTGTTCGTGCAGATACGACGTGGCAACTTCGTGCAACGAGATGGTCGAGGTGAGTGCTGCCAGCGCCAGCAACAGATAAAACATCACCGAGAAGATATATGCCAATACAGGTATTTCGCCAAAGGCTTGTTGAAATACATTCGGAAGTGTGATAAACACCAAACCCGAACCCGAATCGGGTTCAACCCCTACTGCAAATGCTGCGGGAAAGATGATAAAACCTGAAAGTATAGCTACCAGCGTATCGATCATGCCTACCGAGAAAGCGGTTTTTGTAAGGTTGGTATCTTTCTTGAAGTATGAACCGTAGGTGATAAGTACTCCCATTCCTACGCTTAAAGAGAAGAATGCCTGTCCCATAGCACCCAGAAATACATCGGCGTTAACTTTGCCGAAGTCGGGTTTAAGCAGGAAGGTAAGCCCGGCTCCGGCGCCCGGTAGTAGCGCGGTACAAACAGCCATGAGAATCATTAGCAGAAAGAGCACCGGCATCATGATTTTCGACGATTTCTCAATACCTTTTTCTACACCGCGTACAATGATGAAGTGGGTGAGTAGCAAAAACGTCACTGTCCAAATTACCGGACGCCACGAGTTGGTGGTAAAGGCATTGAATGATTGAATGAAATCTCCGGCTTGCTTGTCGGCAAAGCTGTTGGTCACCGCTTCACCAATGAATTCTAATGTCCAGCCTGCCACTACGGAGTAATAGCTTAGGATGAGGATACCCGTTAGTACGCCTACCAAACCTACCCATTTCCAAGGTGTGCCCGGCGCCAGTTTGTCGAAGGCTTCGCCGGTATTGGCGCGTGCCTGTCTGCCTATAATCAGCTCTGCCAGCATGATCGGTATTCCCAACATGAGTACGCAACCCAGATAAACCAGTATAAATGCAGCGCCGCCATGATTGCCTGCCTCGTAAGGAAATCGCCAAATGTTTCCTAATCCTACTGCCGAACCGGCAGAAGCCAGTATAACTCCCAGTTTAGAGCTAAACCCGGCTCTTTCTTTTTTTTCCATATTCTGTTGAATGTATGTTCAAGATGATGCAAATGTAGAATATTATCTTTACTTTTGCGCGCTAATTAGATAATTTATTAAATATGCTACACTACATAAAAAAGTATCCGTTTTCATTGCTCATTATTGCAGTGGTAACCTATTTGTCATTTTTTCGTCCGCCTTCTATTAGTTTGGTTCAAGTACCGGGCTTGGACAAAGTGGTGCATATATGCATGTATTTAGGCATGTCGGGTATGTTGTGGATAGAATTTCTCCGACTACATAAGAAAGACAACACCCCCCTATGGCATGTCTGGGTGGGTGCTTTGGTATGTCCTGTTCTTTTTAGTGGAATGGTAGAGATACTGCAATCTACCATCACCACCTATCGGGGTGGTGACTGGTTAGATTTTGCAGCGAATAGCACCGGCGCGATTATTGCTTCGGTCATCGGATATTTTGTGCTTCGTCCGCGAATGAAGTAACTTTACCGGTGTTTTGATATTACTTCTTTTTCAGTTCCAGAAAGGGTAGTGATCCCGACCCTACGGATAGTGGCATGGTTCCATCCCACTTTTCAATGGCTTTGAGTTGCAACAGTTCCGGTGTGATCGATTGTTCTAATAAGCGGTTGGCATCGGCTTTTCCTTTGGCAGCAGCTACAATCTTCTCGGCTTCGGCAATGGCAGCCTTCTTTTCGTTTTCTACGCGCAGCGCTTCCTGTATGGCAGTGTTCTTGGCGTCGATGGCTTTCTGCAAGGTTTCGTTGGGTTTTACCGACGACTGTATGTTGCTGAAGGTAAATCCACGGTCGCCCAATCGTTTGGTAAGCAGCGCCTCTACCTCTTTTTCAAATTGCGGGCGGTAGTTTATCAGACTGTCGGTTTCGTACATACCCGATATGTCTTTGTAGGCATTCTTCACCTCCGTCAAGATCACGGTGCGCTCTAACGAGTTGATGTCTTTGCGATAGCGCAGAAACACATCTTTTGCTTTTTCGCGTTCGATGTAGTATTCAATAGTAGGGTCGGCACGGAAGATGGTGCCTTTCTTGTCTTGAATATCGAATGGTTCGTAGTCGATAATCTGAGCATACGCCGGATATTCAAAGAGCTGTTTGGTGAATCGATTGTAGATTACCCAGCCCACTTCGACCTTGGCGTCGTCTACGCCCCGTTCGCTTCCTGCCAGATTGACCATTACACCGGTTTGTCCCGAATCAATGCGGTCGATGCTAAAGCAAGCAAAGAATGCAATGATGATCAACGCTACGCCGATAGCGGCACCGGCTCCCTTGGCTAATTGTTTTTCTTTCATGAGAAATGGATTGTTTGGATGTTAGATATTAAATATTGATGCAGAAAATAATTTGGGCAAAGATAACATCAACTAAACGATTTTACCCAATCCCGATAGAACAAAATACGGTTGTTCATTAGAATTTTCTTTGCGTTACAGCAACGGCGCCATTAACCGCATGATGCTTTCGGCAGTTTTGTGCCGGAGAGGACGCTTCGACCACTCCTTGAGCGAGAGGCGAACACAGTCGCGCTGGTCGTTCAGGAAGATGTCGCGTATCTGCAAGGCAATCGGTGTGTCGTAGATAAAGGCATTTGCCTCGAAGTTGTGCTCAAAGCTTCGAAAGTCGATGTTGGTCGAACCTACGGTAGAGAGTGCATCGTCGCTAACCAGCAGCTTGGAGTGCAGAAATCCTCTTTGATAAAAGTATACTTTAACGCCGGCACGCAGCATGTCGGTCAGATACGAGCAAGAGGCAAAGTGTGTCAGCCGGTTGTCGGCATGTTGTGGTATCATTAATCGCACATCTACTCCTGCCAGTGCTGCCGACTGCATGGTGATGAGTATCTGTTCGGTGGGCAGGAAATAGGGTGTTTGCAGATACACATACTTGCGGGCGCTCGATATGGCGATGATCAGTCCCTGCATAATCTCTTTCCACGGACCGACCGGGTCACCGGTTACTATCTGAACGAGTGATGAACCAAAGGTATCCAATCGCGGGAAATAACGCGAATCGCTTATTAACGTGCTGTCTACCAGATACCAGTCGAGCAGGAAGGCTGTTTGCAATCCGTGTACGGCTTTTCCCTCTATCAGCAGGTGGGTATCTCGCCAGTATGCTTCTGTGGTGTGATTCATGTATCGTTCTGCCAGGTTCATGCCGCCTGTGAAGCCGATGCGTCCGTCTACTACTACTATCTTGCGGTGGTTGCGATAATTTACGCGACTGGTGAAGAGCGGAAAGCGCACTTTTAGAAAGCTGTGTACTTCAATACCCGCTTGGCGCATCTCATCGAAGAAGCTTGTCGGTACCTTCCAACATCCTACGTCGTCGTAGACAACGCGTACCTCTATACCTTGTCGGGCTTTCTGTATCAGCACTTCGCGTACTTGCAGTCCTACGGTATCTTTTTCGAAAATATAAAACTCTATGTGGATATGTTTTTCGGCGCGTTGCAACTCTGTGAGCAGCGATTGCAACATAGATGGTCCGTCGGTATAAATATCGATGCGGTTGCCATCGAAAGGAAATGCTTGATTGGTGTTGCGAAAGAAGGTTATCAAGCGGTGGTAAGCGGCAGGTAGCTGTGAGGTATCTTGTGCCAGATACTCTACCAAGGGCTTTTTTATCAAGCGGTTGTAAGTTTTTCGTCCGATGATGCGTTCACGCCGGTTGCTGCGTCCAAAAAAGATATACAACACCAATCCGGCTATCGGTATAAAGGTAAGCACCAATACCCACGCCAGCGTCTTTACCGGATTGCGATTGTCGAGCACAATGACAATGATAATGCCGATAATGATACCGAAATAGAGGATATCGAAAGTGACACCTGCAACTTGATTCAATAATGCATGCCAACTCATATAGCGGACAAAAGTAAAGAATAAATAGGATTGTAGAACTAAGAAATAATAAAAAAACAAAAAATATTTGCATGTACTTCTATGGAGATTCTTATTATGTCTACATTTGTTTATTGAAAAGTGAGATGAAAGGATGGATAGCAATTATAGTACACTACTACAATTACCCCTTTTTCAGGGACTCTCTAAAAGTGAAGTCACCGATATATTGGGAAAAGTACAAATGAATTTTTCAAAGCACAAAGCTGGCGATACGCTGTGTAGACAAGGAGCACCTTGCGGGGAATTGTTGTTTATATTGAATGGTACGGTGGCATCTTATGTTTCGTCCGAAAACGAATTGTATTCGGTTACTGAGTTTTTCGAGGCACCCTACTTGATAGAAATGAATTCTATGTTTGGTTTGGATACGTGCTACATAGGTACGTACACTGCCCGTACAGCTGTTAGTACGGTAAGTGTGAGCAAAGAATGGGTGTTGCACGAGTTGCTGGAATACGAAATCTTTCGCCTGAACTATATCAGTGTGTCCAATTACAGAGTGAAGAATTATCGTCAACGGTTGTGGCAATCAATTCCTTTTACGGGTGAGGAGCGAATCAAACAGTTTATTCTCTTGCATACCGAGCGTCCGGAGGGTGAGAAACATATCAAGATAAAGATGTCTACCTTGGGTGATTTGCTGAATATCTCGCGCGTTCATGTGTCGGCATTACTGAATGGTATGCAGAAAGCCGGGCTGATAGAGTTGCATCGGGGAATTATTGTGGTGCCCGATGCTGCCAAGTTGTTGGCATGAAGAGCGGTTTTATACCCGTGATGCTATTTTACGGCATCCCAAAATGATGAGTACCACCACAGCGATATAGATTGATATCGGATTGAGTTGCTCGATGTTTGGCGCTACGGAGGAGGTAAGTATGTTGCTCAGCGTGTTCCATATCAGTGTTATTCCGTCGAAAGCGATGAAGAGTATCCCTATCAACAGCCAGCAAAATGCGCTCCATAGCCGTCCGATCAGGCGGACACGCCGATCCGGGATGTGCTGCATAACGCGTCGACTGAATCCTCGGTCGGCTATTTCTTGCCGGTTGGCGGCAAAATACTGCCGTAGCAGTTTGTCATTATCTATTTCCATCATAACCATTTTGTTTTAAATAAGCAGCCATTTTATCTTTTGCCCGCGAGAGGTGGCTTTTTACCGTACCCGCCGGGTAGCCGGTGATAACTACAATCTTTTCTATCGGTTGGTCTTCCAGGAAGAACAGGGTGATGCAAACGCGTTCCGGTTCTTTCAGCATGTTCATGGCGCGATAGATGTCCATCTGTTGTCCTATATCTTTCTGGCTCACTTGTCGACCGACGTCTATCTGATGCATATCTAATGAGGTCGTTTCTTTCCGGCTGCGAAGATAGTCATAAAAAACATTGTATGCAATGCGGTAGAGCCACGTAGAGAAGTCGGCAAGATTCTTGAACGAAGCCAAGTTGGTATACGCTTTGAGAAACGTTTCCTGCGCCAAGTCGTCGCTCAACTCGCTGTCGCCACCGGTGAGATGCAGCAACAGTCGCCTGATGGGCGACTGATACTTTTTTACCAGCTTGTCGAACGCACGGGTGTTTTGAAATACCACGACTTGCGTTACCAGCGAGATGTCGTCCAACCGATTCATTTCTTTTGTGCGGTGTAGTATATCACTAATTGTCCGAAACCCATAAACATAACGAGTAACCCGATGGCGCCGATTGTAAAGTCGATGATAGCCCAAAGAAAGATAAAGAGTCCTATCCCGGTGAATACGTTTTGAATGCCTTTGTTGAACATACTTTTCTCCATATCGGCCTGTTTAAAGAAGTCGGGCGGCAACAACTGTCCGTTGGCAATGGCTTGTTCGGCAAGTCTATATTGCGCTTTCCGGTTCTTATAACGGAAATAGAATATGACGAAGATAATAATTAGCGGCACACCGCACCCGAAAGCAATGGCAGTCAATGCGATAATGGTTTGGGATGCTTGCTGGTCGCTTACCATATTCAATGCTTGTTCGGCCAATGCTTGTTCGGCAGTGCCGGGATGATGTCCGATATCAGCATAGATAGCTGCCGTCGTGGATGATATACTGCTTACGCAGGTAGCTTTCGCCGTGGGCAGCAAGAACGCGGCGAGCATCAGAGCGAGGGAAAATGCCCATATAAACTGTTTCATATACATTATTTAAATTACTTTTTATTGTTTCAAAGGTGACCTTTACCCATTAGACGCAATCGGTTTTCAGAAAGTTGCAGAGGTAAGAGGGTCTTTTCTTGCTTTTATGGAGTTATTTTGTAAAGGCTCATTATAATTAGGTGGCGGCGGAGGTGGAGTGTAGTTTTGTAAACGCTTTAATGGGAGAAGACCAACCCGTATGATAGCTTTAACCACTCCCAAATGATTGTGTTTTTTTTGTATCTTCACCTT